>JAKUNY010000004.1:4246-28145 GCA_022451765.1 Candidatus Poseidoniaceae archaeon | reverse complement strand
CCAATTTGTACCATAGAACCCAATGTTGGATTTTCGTTTATTCCGAGCCGCCAACCATGCCCATGTGGGAGTTTGCGAAAACGACTCGAGGAAGAAGGCCGGGTACAGTTTTCTGATGAGCGCGGAGGAAGCATATCTTCACCCCGCACAGGTTCCTATGAAGGACACCAACGATACGTACCATGTATGCAGGTCGATGTTGCAGGACTTGTACCTGCTGCAAGTCAGGGGCGAGGGCGTGGAAATGCATTCCTTTCCGACCTTGCAGAGTGTGATGCGCTGATTCAGGTCATCGATGTTGCTGGGACAACGGACATTGAAGGGAATCCGACCGGTGTGAAAGCCACAAAGGAGCAAGCCATTGAACAAGCCCTTGCTGAAGTAGAATTCCTCACCAGTGAACTCGATGCTTGGCTCCTGGGTCTCGTCAAGGAAGGTTGGTCGAGGGGTGCTCGCAGAATTCAAGCTGAAGGAGTGAAAGGATTCATACAGTTCTTACGAGAACGACTCTCTGGGCTTGGGGCAACGGATTCAATATGCCAGCGTTCCTTCGATGCATTCACTCAACAGCATTCTGACATGACATCCCCATGGGATTGGTCGGACGACGTGTTGACGCTTCTTGCATCGTCAATTCGTAAGCACCTCTTCCCAATCTTTGTGGCTGGGAACAAAGCAGATCTTGCACCAGAAGGCGTATTGGACCACCTCCAAAACGTACTTCCCTCGTTTACGCCATGTTCTGCTGAAACTGAGCTTGCACTCCGACAAGCGGGGAAAGCAGGATTCATCTCCTACACTGCCGGAGATTCCTCTTTCGAACTCTGTGACAGTCAAACGATGAACGATGCTCAGGTGAGAGGTCTTTCTGTGTTAGCAGAACGTTTGAAAAAATTGGAGGGGACTGGAATAATCAAGCTACTTGATGAAGTTCTTTTCGATGAGCTTCAGAGAATTGTTGTCTACCCCGTTCAAGATGAAAGTCAATGGACGGATGGGGATGGGAATGTATTGCCTGACGCACTTGTTGTCCAAAATGGGACTCAAGCCAAGCAGTTGGCATACAAAGTCCATACTGACTTGGGTGACGGATTCATCAAAGGCGTGGACGGAAGGACGCGACGAATTGTTGGTGCTGAGCACGAGTTATCGGATAGTGATGTCCTCCGAATCCATTCAAAATAAGATTCAGTGACCTTTCGGACGATCATAATCCGGCGTTAAGCGAGATAGATTGCTCGAATATCTTGCTGCACTTGTAAAGAAAAGAACGATTGAGGCTAAGGTAAGCAGTATGAGCATAATCAGCATGTACCATCCCCAAGGATCTACGCCGCGAATTGCCGTGATATAGATTCCCCACAAGACTGTGAGGTACAGGAAGGGGCGGTAACGTCGGGTTACAGTGCTAAGACGGGCCGATTTCAATGCGTCATCGTAGAGATTCGCAGCCTCATCTTTAGTGATGTAACCATATTTGACACCACATCGGGCGCAAACCTGTGCATTAGGGCCATTCCCATGGATGAAAAATTCACGGGGATAAGTTCCTGAGCAGAGTCGACAGATTGGCATCTTCTTCCCTCATTCCTCTCCAATTACTACCGTCATTTCAACCATGCGCTCAATACTCTAGGAATTTTGAAAGGATGCGCCCCCCAAACTGACTTCCGACGGATTCTGGATGGAACTGAACCCCAAAAACTGGTCTCCCTTTCGCACGGAACCCGAGAACCAGTGATTTTGTATCGTCAGTTGCATCTACGATAAGGTTTGATTCTTCGCGAACATCAGCAGTAAGGTGAGTTAGAGAGTTGTATCGTGTCATTGAAACTTCATCCAATCCCTCAAACAAAGCCTCGCCTTTGTGCAAGCATTTCACAGGGGTGCCATGCACAGGCCCAATTGGGCTTGGGACCAAACTCAGTCCCGATGCCACACCGATTGCTTGGTGCCCAAGGCAAATCCCGAGCAGTGGCGGTGTATCGCCAGATAGGGACAGCTGAGCAAATTCCATTGTCAGTCGACTGTCATTTGGCCACCCTGGGCCAGGTCCGAGGATGACGTGCGAGGGCTGCAATTCATTCAGTAGTTGTTGAGCTGTGTATTGTGTCTCACGTCGTCCAGAGATGATGTTCACATGGTGTCCTAAGCCACATACGTCGTGAGCAATGTTGTAGGTAAACGAATCCAAATTGTCAACAAGGAGAACTGCATTTTTCTTGAATGACTTTGTGTTGATCGTTGCACTTACCTGATGGGTTTTTTTCTCGCTCTCAAGGGGGAGAGGATGGATTCCGAGACTCTTCACTGGGTTGGCCTGAACGACCTCTTCAAGCCATCCGCACGATCGCAAAAGGGCGTTTGCCTTCCATTTTGCTTCTGCAACCTCCGATTTTGGATTTGACGCAATCGTAATTCCCCCTCCTGCCGTCACTCGCGAATTCCAAACATTTCCTTTCTTGTGGAGTTCTGCCGTTCGGATGAGAATGTTCCATGAGGAGTCACCTGTCAATGGATTAAACCAACCCATCGATCCGGTCCAGAAGGAACGTGGTTTTTGTTCCAATTCGTCGATTGCCGCACATACGACAGTACGTGGACATCCGGTGATTGAGCCCCCAGGGAACACATTCTCGATTGCGTCAAAAAGGTCGATGTTTTCTTTTAATTTGCCCTTAATTCTTGATACCAAGTGCTGAACCTCAGCATATGCCTCAACATCAAACCGTTCTACCCAGACCTGATTCGGGTATGCGATTTGTCCAACATCGTTCCGCATCAAATCAACCAACATGCGGTGTTCTGCTCTTTCCTTCTGGTCTGATATCATGTCTTCGCGTAACAGTAATTCCTCTGCCTCGGATGCTCCTCTTGGCGCAGTCCCCTTGATCGGGGCCGTTGTAATCACACCCCCTTCTGTTGAAAGCAAGGATTCTGGTGATGCTGAAACGAGTGCGAACCCTTCATCCTCCATGTGCAGAAAGCCTGAGTACGGTGCCGGATTTGATGCAACAGAATGTGAAAAAACATGCCAAGGCTCTGTAGCAATCTCACCTTCCCAAGAACGTCCGTAATTTAATTGATACAATTGACCATCGACAATCGATTCCTGTACCGTTTTCACAATGTTTTCATGTTCTTCATCTGTACAATTCGAGACTGGTCTCTTTCCATACGTCAGTTCGGGTGTAAAACTTTGAAGAGGTTCATCTTTCAAACAACGTTCTGATTTCACTTGCCATTCCGAATCCGTCGACATGACGACAAGTCTGTCCTCATTTTTCAGATGAACAATGCATCGATTAACCTCCCATAAAACGCACAGCAGGTCATCTTTTTCTGGGAGGTTTTGCAAACGAATCGGTTGAGTCATTTGCAGCAAATCGTACGCCAATGCTCCGGCCCAAAAAGGATTCTTGAAAGGGGTTTCATTTGTGGAGGGACTTGGAAAAGGTACCTCACTAGCAGGACATAATTCTCTCAAACCATCCGCAAGTGAAAAATCAAAAATTGAACAATCTTCTTCCCATGCTTCACCGTTCCAAATTTCTCTTTGAAACTTGAATTGAATTCCCTCTTCAATTCTTGTCTCGCCAGAAAGAGGAGAGTGTTTCTCAGCGCTCGGTAAATCATCTCTCGACGGTTGCCGAACAATGACTCTCGTTGTCGCAGGCCCACAAAGCAAAGAAAATTCAGAAAGATAACTTGCAGGGCCAGCTGAAATTAACATGAGTTCGTCTGATGAACCAAAAGAACCGGCTTGGTTCCCAAGAAGGCCGTGTTCAATCAACTGATGGCGAGCAGACTCTAAGGTGATCATGTCCACACATCCTCCCAATTCTGATCATCATTGTACTTCGTTTGAAGAATTGATGCACACAGATCAAAAAGCCGAGAACCCTCATCACCAATCGGCTCACCGTCAATGGAATCAATCCCAAAAACACCAACTCCGCTACCCACCGCAACAGCTTCGACGCAGCGGGCTACGAGTCTCTCGTTCAATTTGCCAGTTTGTATATGGTATCCAGCGGCAAGCAGCGAGGAGCGCATTGCATCGAGCGTAATCGAATCAACGGAATTCGGTGAGTTGCTGTGCCAGATCACTCCATCTTCATCAAGAATGAGTGGTGTACAGCGGTCTGCATCAACGATGCAGTACTCATGGACCATCAGAGCCAAATCTGCACCAAGATTTTCTGCATGTTCTCGAGCGTCAAAATAAGGATCCCATGCTCCATGTTTGGTCCCAGCGACACGCTTTGCCCAAACTGGGCTAGGAAAAGTCACGCCATCAACACGTTCATTCTCAAGAATGAGGGGGCGATATGACAGATTGATGTCCAGTTGACTAGATAATTCGATCCTCAATAGCCCCTCGTCGAATTGAGGAGGTTTTTTTTTCAAAAGTTCCACAATCGAATCTTGAGTGATGTCTCTTGTATCGATTCTCAACCTTGCAGCATGAGCATCCAATCGACTCAGATGATTTTCAAGTAAAAAGAGTCCGCGACGCTTTGAGAATCTCATGGTCGTAAAAACCGACGAGCGAGGACCCTGGCTGACCTCGGTCATGGACTGCCCTTACCGCACTATGCCTTGAGCATCTCGGTATTACAACAAGTCGTCAAGGAATGATGTGTCAATACCGGTTTCCGATTTTTTCTGTGGATTTTCAACGTTAAGGTCGTTTAGTAGAGTTTCGTCAACCGGGGTTCGAATTGGATTCATGACGGGCCGTTGTGACACGTATTGTTCCCGACCAATGTCTTGGCGTTCGATTCGATCCGCAGCATCAAACAGTGAATCCGTCTGGAGCGGGGCGACTGGCGGAGGAGGTACCGTTGTCTGGGGTGGTGTATCCCAAGGGTCGTCACTAATTCCCCATGTGGCAGTTTGAATTTCCCACTCCTTGTCTTTTTGAGATTTGGAATTTCGTCCACGAACAATGGCAAGTAAGAGGAGGATTGAGAGGATAGCAAGGCCTGCAACAAGGAGATTTGGCGTTGTCAAAAGCGATTCAAGGCTGTTCTCTGAGGTAGTCTCTTCCGCAACTTGACCAGTGGAGTCGAAAGGCGGAATCCTCTTTGCATCTACGGATTTCCGTTCTAAATCATCGTCAAATGTTGTCACAGATATGTACCAATCCGAGTCGTTGGAGAGGTCAGAGAACTCTGCTCTAGTGATTAAGAAAGAATTTGCGATGGTTTGATTGACATACGTAGCATCCGAACTATCGCTATAATCCTCAGAACTAATGTGGATTTTGTATCCTTTAACATTCAAATCGTTGGAATGATTCCACGTGACAAGGATGTTTGTTTCTTCCACCCATATCAGTGTAATTCCTTCTATACTGGGGAGATAACCGCCCGGGTCCGTAACTCCGTCATCAACGGGTTGCGTTGAGACAACTGTCAAATCCGTTTTGATTGCATTCGCCGATGAATCAACAGGAACGACGGTGACCCATGTTTTCAATCCGGGGAGGACCTCGATGTCTCCAGCAAGCATTGAGATTGTGATGGGGAAAGATGGATTCCTGTCCAGAATCAACGAAGGAACATTCGGCCCGTCTGCGCCTATGCCAACGCTTGAGAAAGCCCACGATGCGGCATATACTTCGTATTGAACGACGTCACCTGCTGGAGAGAGTTCAAATTCGAGGTGAAGGGCCATACCGTCGTCGTTGGGGCGATCACTCAACGTGATGTTCTCAAGACGAGGTGGTGGTGTTGTATCCTCGAAATTATTGACTGGCACTACACTGGCCGAAAGGAGTGAATCAGTATACACATTTCCTTGCAAGTCGTGAACTGTGACAGTAACAAACAATTCAATTCCCGGTTGAATGAGTTGCGGAGTATCTGAGAGTCCAAATTCTTCGGCCTGGGCCACAGCGCCGTAAAGCGCAGTGTTCAGTGTCAATTCAATTGGATTTTTGTCCTCATCGATCCACTGCTTATCGATGACAACACAACCACATTTTGCGGGGTCATCTCCGTAAGCATTCCAAAGGTATCCAATATCATCGACAGGTTTGTCTGCAGCCCAAACCACATATTTGCTAAAGTCTCCTGCATCGGATATTGACCAGACGACATCGATTGCAGTGCCATCATCATCTGGGTGATCGTATGCTTGAATGCTCTCAATACGAGTCGGGGGCATTGCTGCACCGTTCGAATTGTCAATCGGCGTTGCAGTCACAATCTCAACATCATTGGGGTTGCTGTTTAACCATGTATCGAAAGCAACAACTCCGATGTAATACTCCAAATCATTCGTCAATGGCAGGCCGTCAATTTGCGAAACGATTGTTGAATTGTCCTCGCAGTTGTTGACAATTGTTGATTCAGAGAATCCCGCAACAGAGGTCGGTTGCGTGACAAACACAACTCCTGTGAGCATGTATACGACGTAATATGCACAATCATCAGCGCTGCTTGTGTCCCATCCAACTGTAATACGGCCACCTTCATCGTCCGGTGTATCAATGGCCCAAACGTTTTCTAGTTTCGCTGGTGGAATACCATCGTTTACTCCGCCTGTTGGCACCACAGGGCCAATGATTGTAGCATTCATCAAATCCTCTTGACCTGTGGTATCTACGCACGTAAATCCAAGCCAGTAAGGCCTCCCTGGGTCAAGATTGAGGATGGTTGTGTTTCCTTCGGTTGGCAACACCGAAGCCTCGACCGACAGTCCCAAAATATTCGTGATTTGCTGTGTTGAAGTGTAGATACGCGTTTCGAGGAGATCAATCGCTTTGCATCGCGCCCACTCTGTTTCAAGGTCGCCTGCAACGCCACCGTCCAGTGGTTGTGCTGTTGCCCATTCAGGAGGAGTTGGAACTTCATTGCTTGTTGTCACCGGTCCGAAAACCTGGCTTGGTAACCCATACCGCCCGTCGTTGTATTCTACAACAACAAGGGCATAGTAATCCACTCCATCAATAAGCGGAACCCCGTTTGCTGTTGTGACATCTGCTCTCAATCTGCTGTGGATGGATTCGGATTTGTCGATGATTCTACCAACCAAATCGATATCGGTCGGCAGACCAGTCCAAGGTTGGTCGCTCACATAGACCAGATAACGACTGAAATCAGAATCGTGAACAAGGGTCCACTCAACGGTTAACGTACCGCCGCCATCATCCGGCCGATCATACATGTCTGAGATTTCAACTGGCGTGTCCAATCGAACCCAATCGTAGGTTAATCTGACCTCTATCGACCCGTTTGAAGGTGCGATGAGTTTGATTGGAACAAATCGGGTTCCGTTAATGAGTTGCCCGTTGTTTATTGCCAGCTGAAGACCGTCTTGAATACCGGTACTGTCGTTCAAGCCGAGGACAGCATCGTAACGAAGCTTCGTTGATTGTGCCCAGACAGCTGCGTTGGATACAGGCGACGTCATGATCAGAGGTACAGTCTGGAACATCAGACCGTGCACTCCAGGCTGGCCAACCGATGCATTGAGCAGTACAGGCTCGTTCGGTGACACGAGCTCTATTGCGTAGCCGGGATGTGTCATGTTTGAGATGTCCATGAATTGGGAATTAAACCCAATATTGAGAGGATTCGCATACCGTGCGGTTTGACTTTCCATCTCATCAAATGCGCTCGCTGGCGTCCAACCCCGGAGACCCGCATCGCTTGTCGTTAGCCAGAAGCCATTTGCTCCCACAGCAACGTTGGTTGGATTTTGGACGGTGGCAGATTTGACAGAGGAGTGGGCCTCCGTATGCGCCTCCACGATTGCCATCGCATTCAGACCCATGAGCATGAGATGTGTTCCATCGCTGCTCATTCTGTAGACGGGCCACGAAGGGAGTTGGAAACTAGCTAAGCCATCCTCAAACTCGTCACTAAGACCATCGTAGTGGACCATTGGTCCGACGTCGGTTGCGATGTGCAATCCCGCATAATCAGAAGCGACGGCTGTAACATAGTTCGAAGGAAGTTGATCGAATCTATGTGTAGAGAGGACGCCGTTCGATGAAGAATCGAGAATTGAGACGCCCGGTCGTTCAGATCCTGCACCATCATGACCAATCACAACTTGAATAGCTTGGTTTGCAGTAGGAGGTGAGTAGGTTTCGATTGACCATACAGAATTTCCAACCAGCCCATCTGCGCTGGTATTGGTATTGATTGCCCCGGTCGCTGGGATGTACTGCGTAAGACCACTTGCAGAAGCGATGTAGAGTGTATTGGAGAGGAATTTGACATCCTCGATGTTTGACGAAGGTAGGCCATCTGCAGTCGTCAGTGGATTATCCCAATCGTCAGCGGTCACGTTCCATCGGGCAATACCGTTCTGTGTTGCTACGTACACGTGGTCAGGCGAGAATGCATAGCCTTGGATGTTATCTGATGGTTGGCCTGATAGAAGTTGACCATTTCCGAATTGTCCGGCAGCGATATCGAAGGCCTGAACTCCCGCCGAGGTTGCAAATGTACCAAGCAATCCAACGTACATTGTGGATACCCCGTTGGATACATGCATGTCCAAGTCACCAAGACTGTTGTGAATTGATCCGGATTCTCTGAGCAAAGACCCGGTTGTTGTATTGAGTGTAAACAGGCCGCTTCCAGATGTTGATACATAGATATTGGTTCCATCAAGAAGCATATCTTGTATTGTAGTGAAGAACGGCAAAGACCATCCCTCCTCCCAATCGATTCCTCCGCTTGAGTTGAAGGCTCCTTGGAGAATGCCTGCGGAGCCTTGGCCTCCACCGTTTGGGGATTCAGTAGCAATCCATATCTTCGTTCCATCACTTACCATTGAGCGAACGTTGCCGCTTACCAATGCAGGTAATTCAAAAGCAGTATACAGTCCTGAACTTCCCAAAACATCGACACGAGAGTAACCGCTGGCAGCTCCGGCCTGTCCAATAAGCCATTCCGTTCCAGTGTGTTTGACCGAAGTTACAGGCGTACCTACACGCTGTAGGCTGGCTTGCCCCGTGACGGAACCTCGTGTTGAGATGATAGCAAAACCTCCTGACTCATCGTATCCTACCACGAGTTTTCCATTCGAGTAGGACATAGCATCAAGCCACATTGGATCCTCAGGTAGGTTGTTTGCAGCAGCAGTCAATTTTGGAAGCCATAATCCTGCAACTGTGTCATATTTCGATATACCCTGATCGTCCTCATCATACCCGACATATAGGGTAGCGACAGAATCGCATGCAACTGCAGCAACCCTTCCATTGCTCAAGACAGATGTGGTAAATGACCCGACAACAGAGGAACTGTTCAAATCCATGGAAACGATTCCACCGTTGTTGTTGAGCAGTCCAATATAGACGTACGAACAGCATTGGCTCATCGACATAGGGTAGCCATTAGGGATTCCATTTTGTCCGGTTTCAACCGTTGACCATGTACCAGTTGAACCATCCAAATGCCCAATAACTCCGCGCTGGAAACCGCCCCACCAAGCAAACGTAGCAGTTCCAACAAGTAGGTGCTGCCCATCGGTCCAGAGTTCACCAACCCAGTCTCCAACGTTGTTCGGTAGACCATTGCCCGGCGTCCATGTGGATTCCCATGAAAATGTGGTTTCATTGAAGCGTTCGACACCGTCTTCGGTCGCAAAGAGGACAAGCCCATCGTATTCGACGATCTCTCGAATTGGGAATTCAAGATTGTCCCAGAATCCAAGCTTGGCTCCGCTTGGACTGTAGACCTCAAGACCGAGTTCGCCCCACGAAACCCACGTATGGCCACTCGAGGATTGATACGCCGTCACTCGATCAACTTGGCCCGATGGTAAAACGGAAGTGTTCCAAGTGCTTGTTGGCAAATCGTACTGCACAATGCCCCCACTACCATCTTGATCCCCACCTTGTCCTGAAACGACACTCGCAAACAATGTATCGCCCAAGATTTCCAAGCTCGCGATATCTCCACCGTTTTCACCAATGCGTTGTCCAGCATCAATCGGCGTTATGGAAGTAAAGTTTGCAACATCAATTCCGTAGATGCTGTCACTCGAGCCTCCTTGGTGGTAATACATTGTGTAACCATACATCGTTAAGTCGAACGGATCACCATTCCCGGCGTAGAGCGAGTTTGATTTTTCAATGTCATAGAACTCTGTTCCATTGGCTGTTCCAAGGAGTTGGAAACCATCTTGTCCACCAACCCAAATGTAACCTTGCCGGATGTCCGCTATCAGGCTAGTAACATCTTCGTTGCCGTTGTCAAGAGCATTGTCTTCGGTCCACGTGGAAAGCCACTGATTGTTGGCGATGTCCCACCTTGCAACACCGATACCTGTGAGCCCGATGTAAGCGATATCGTCAATAATCTCAACAATCGCATCATCTGTAGAGGCGGTTGCTTCCCATTCTCCATCGCCGGAAAAGCTGCTTTTGTCAATGAGGCCTACGCCACTAAACGTACCTCCAAACACAGTTGTACTGTTTACGCCGACTGCATATGTTCCCCAGTTTGGCATACCATCGTAAACATTGAGACAATCGTCGATTGCGCCGCTGCTCGGGGTATAACGACAGACACCGATGTTGGTTCCTGCATACATCCAGTTGCCATCGAGTTCAAAATCAAAGTGCTGGGAAGGTCGGCGAGTCCAGTCGTTTCCTACTGTTGTAAGTTGACTCATTGAGGAACCATCCCAGATGAATCCTCCAAGTTGAGTTCCAATCCATAGGTCGTTTCCGTTCCCCTCGAGTGCATACACTGTATCGGAAGTCATGATGCTGTTATCAGAATTCAGTGGCGTGAGGATTTCTCCCGTTGAAAGGTCTTTTCTTGCGACACCGTATCCTGTAAGCCCCATGTGTAGTACATCACCGACAACTGCAACCGGGGCATTGTCCACGCCGTTCACACCTGTTGAGCCCCACGCCGCAAGGAATGTATCGTTGGCGATATCATATCGAAGCAAGCCTTCATCCGACGACCAATACCCGACGCCTCCGTAGGTTGCAACTTGTCCTGTTAGCAGGTAATCCGAGGTGAGGAGCGTTGCAGACCCGACTGCAGTAGAGTCAACATCCGCTCGGTACGCGGCCTCGTCTTGTATGAAAAGAATCTGACAACCTTGAGTTGTTGTACAATCACCGACTGCTGCGATATCGACAATATATTGTGAATTGGAGGTCTGGTCCTGGCCAGCAGGAATATTGGTTCGGATGGATCCATTCTCAATCAAGAACAGACCGTCAGTCACAGTCCCTGCAATGATGGTGTCCGCTGCGATGCCAAGAGAAGTGACTGCATCACCGATGTTGATTGGTGTAAGCCATACAGAGGATGCAACATCGAACCGATCGATCGTCTCTGAAGAATACCCAGCGGTGTAGAGGATTCCGTCGTGTTCAAGAGCATCGGTTAGATCTGCTCCTGCTGGCCCACTCGCTAGAACAATTTCTCGGCCGACGTTGCTCTGCATTGTAGCATCGATGAGGACAAGTCGCCCACCGTCCGATGCAACGTGCTTCATGGAGGATGGTGCACGATCACCGGCTGGAGACCAAGCGAACAGGGCGTTGTAATCCGATTCAACAAGATTCAGGTCGTTGAGTGCAATGGATGAAGCAAAAACACCTGTTGTCAGATTGTATCTGAGGAGTTGATCACCACTCATGATATGGAGAGTGTCCTGAAAAGCCTTGATTCCCGATACGACATTCGACGGCAACCAATTCGCATCGCTCCACGTAGCTAACCAAAATCCGGAATTCCAGTTGTACCGCGCAAGACCATTGTCTTCGGAGGCGAAAAGGAGTTGGTTTCCACCGGTTTCAATGATTTTTACATCGTCGCTGTGCAAAACATTTGCCGAACCCCAAACGGACAGTGCTTGATTATTGTTCAGATTGTAGCGCCCTACCCCGTCGTTTGTGGCAGCATACAATATTCCGTTTTGCTCATGCAAGTCATTGACCTCTGTGGGATTGGGCCAACTGTTCGACGATGAGGAAATGACTTGGTTCCATGCATTTGAAGCATCGAGTTTGAGAAGCGCACCATCGTTCGTCATCACATAGATGCCCGAAGCGAGGACTTCGAACAAGGCGACATCGAAACCTGCATCCGGGAGGCCGTCGCTAACGGTCCCGTCAACGTGCGAGATTAATTTGAACATCCCATTTTCAAAACCAACATGGAGGTTGTTGTTTGGACCGATTGCAACACCAGCGATGTTGGAGCCGAGTTCATCGAAGTTGTAGAAGTCAATGAAAGCCGGGTCGTTGTTTGCATCGAGAACAAGAATCGATGTTTCGCCTTGGAGATACAGCTGCCCTGTGGATTGGTGTTGTACTGCATCGTAAAGCGGAATTGAGACGGGTGTGAATGAGGCGATTGGATCAACAGGGGCAAGAGCCTCAAAGGTGAGTTCTGTAATTGCGGCATCGGAGGGGAGAGTCCAACCTGCTCCTGAAGCGCTGTTGGGCGACAATCGGTCCGAGTAAGGGTTTGTACCATCGAAGGAATCAGAAGCTCCCAGGGCCCCCAACCCTCTCCAGTCAAAGAGGTTGACGCCGATGTCGTTTGCGACGAGCAAGGGTTGATCGATCATCAAACCATTTGAACCATTGACGTGTATTTGCAACGAAGCGTTTGAGATTTCAGCACCCGGTGCAAATTCAAGAACCCAGTCAGCTGTGGCTTGGTTTGAGAGAATAGGGTCTGAACCAAGCACTGCATCAAGTTGCACCCACCCTGTGTCGTTGCTACCAGAAAGAGGCCAAGAAACGACATCATCGGCTTCATGGGCAGATGCCAAAGGCACGCCAGCAAGGGCGACAGACCAGGACGCAAGGAGCATGAGCATTGTCAAGAAAACGGCTTTTCTCGAGCCTGCTTGGAAGCCACGCCGTTCGCTCATAAGAAGCATCCAATCTCTTGACTACATAAAGTCCCTGTGTCGTTGATAGAACAATACTTCATTCCAAATCCGTCAACTGGCCTCCTTCATTGACGAAGAGAAGTCGGATGGTCGAGGTTCTTCCTGAGACTGCGCGAGGTGAACCAGAGATGGCGACAATTGTATCATTTGGACGTATTTTTTTGGCTTCATAGAGTTGTTTTACAGCCTCTGCGACCGTTGAGCGTGCACGTGACTTCTCCTCGACAATTAAACTCTCTACCCCGGGTAGAATCGTTGTCCGCCGGGCTGCTCGAATTCTGTTTGTCATAGCATAAATCGGTATTCTCGGGCGGTGTGCAGCCATCAAACGAGCAGCGTTACCGTGCTCAGTACCAACGATCAGGTGCTTTGCGCTCGTTTCCCGAGCGATTTCTATGGCAGCGCCAGCGATGACACGTGTTGAAACATAAGCTGCAAGGGCAGGAGGATCGGGCAATCCTTTGGTCGATTGTTCGACAGTTTCAGCGATTCTTGCCATGGTCTCCACGGCTTTCACAGGGTGTTGACCATTAGCCGTCTCTCCGGAAAGCATGACTGCGCTTACATGTTGCCGAATAGCGGTTGCAACATCGGTCACCTCAGCACGGGTTGGGCGTGCAAGATTTACCATGCTCTCCAGCATTTGAGTAGCAACAACAACTGGGGTACCACGCTCGAGACATGCTGAGACGATTCGTTCTTGAGCAGCAGGAACCTCTTCCAAAGGAATTTCAACCCCAAGGTCGCCACGAGCAACCATAACTATGTCAGCCGATTCAACGATTGCAGTCAAATCTTCGAGTGCAGCGGGGTGTTCAATCTTCGCAACGATCCACGTGTGAACTCCAGCCGCCCGAATCCGCTCCTTTGCAGGGAGCAAATCATCTGCACTTCGGACATAGGATACGGCAACAAAATCCACGTCCTGTGAGAGTGCATGATCGAGACAATCCAAGTCGTGCGGGCCAACAGCCGGCAATTTCACGAGAGTTCGAGGGACGTTGATTCCCTTACGCTCCGTTAGAATGCCGCCGTCTTCCACACGACAACGGACAATTTCACCTTCAAAATCAGGTGCGGATAACACCTCAAGACGGATCAAACCATCGGAGAGAAGGACAGGGTCTCCTTTCTGTAAGTCTTTGGATAAGCCACTCCACTCAACGGGCAACGTCTTGACCATCTCTCCAAGAATGGTCGTACTTTGCGGAGGCAGACCTTCTGCAAATCCACAATGAAGGTCAACAAGTTCACCACGCAATAATTCGACTTCACCATCAAATCGTCCCAGCCGTAGTTTCGGACCAGGTAGATCTGCGAGTAAACCGATGTGCATACCGGTTTCGGACTCAGCATCACGGATGTTCTGGATCGTCTGTTCTTTCCCTTCAAAATCGCCATGCGAATAGTTAAGCCGCGCAATGTTCATGCCCGCTTGCATCATTTCTGAAAGGGTTCCAACGTTGTCGCTCGCTGGCCCTATGGTTGCAATTATTCGAGACCGCATTTACTTCGCCTTGATTCCCCACGCATGGACATAATCAATAGTCCTTCCATAGAATACGGTTCTTGCAGTTGACATTCAGAACAATGAAAAAGTCATCAAGAACGAGCGAAGAATCAAACCCTTGATGCGCTCAAGGCTTCTTTGAGGGGAACATTGTGGATGATAAGAGAGACCAACTTCTTCGCAAGGAAGCGCTTGATTATCATGAGAAATCACCTCGAGGGAAAATCAAAGTCGCACCAACAAAACCTCATGCAACAGCCCACGAGCTATCGCTCGCATACTCGCCCGGTGTTGCCTATCCTTGCTTAGAGATTGCAGAGCGTCCAGAAGATGCTTATCGTTACACATCGAAGGGTAATCTCGTAGCGGTAATCTCCAACGGGACGGCCGTTCTTGGCCTTGGAAACATTGGAGCACTGGCAAGTAAACCGGTCATGGAAGGAAAGGGGCTTTTGCTCAAAACATTTGCAGATATTGATGTCTTTGACATTGAAGTCGATGTCGATGATCCTGAGGAATTTATTCAAACAGTTGTCAACATTTCCAAGACATTTGGAGGAATTAATCTTGAGGACATCAAAGCCCCAGAATGCTTTGAAATCGAACGTAGGATAGCAGAGGCAACCGATATTCCTGTTATGCATGACGATCAGCATGGCACTGCAATTATTTCTGGAGCAGCGTTGTTGAATGCCGTAGAATTGCAAGGCAAAGAATTGAACAAAGTATCCGTAGTTGTTGTTGGTGCAGGAGCCTCTGCATTTGCCTGTGCTGAACATTATGTTGCTCTCGGTGTAGACCGTTCGAACATCAAGATGGTGGACTCGCAAGGCATCATCACCAAAGCAAGACTCGAGCGTGATGAATTGAATGTGTACAAAGCAAAGTTTGCGGCTGAGTGCCCAGATGGGCAATTGGTTGATGCAATGAAAGGAGCAGATGTTCTGCTGGGGCTATCGAAAGGTGGGCTTGTAACCCAAGAGATGGTTGCAGCAATGGCAGACAAACCCATTATCTTCGCACTGGCAAATCCAACACCTGAAATCATGCCGGAAGAAATCCTTGAGATTCGAAATGACGCCATCATCGCCACAGGACGCTCAGATTATCCGAATCAAGTCAACAATGTGCTTGGATTCCCGTATATCTTCCGCGGGGCGCTTGACGTACGTGCTCGCGATATTACTCAAAACATGAAAATGGCGGCGACGCGTTCGCTTGCGGAGCTTGCTAAACAACCGGTTCCAGACTACATCTCAGCAGCATATGATGGGGCTACAATGGAGTACGGGCCAGAGTACATCATCCCGAAACCATTCGATCGACGTGTATTGATTTGGGAGGCTTCCGCTGTCGCCCAAGCAGCCGTTGAGGAAGGTGTTGCTTCTGTTCCTTCAGAGGAGTTCTCACTGCAAACGTATCGCGAGGATCTTGAGGCTCGATTGGGTATGACGTACTCGATTATGCGCAGCATTATCAATCAAGTTCGCCGCCGTAACAAACGTATTGTTTTCCCCGAGGGCGACAATGAGAAAGTAATTCGCGCTGCAGCCCAACTGGCCGAGCAGAAAATCTGCAAACCGATTTTGCTTGGCCCAGTTGACCGAATCGCTCGAATGATGGAAGAAATGCATTTCAATTTCGATTACGAATCCTACGATCCACGCTTTGATGAGCGAAGAAAAGGGGCTTACACCGATGCATTGTTCAAGCGAAGAAAGCGAAAAGGCGTAACAAGAGTGGACGCTGCCCGCCTCCTCAAAAGCCGTCCCTATTTTGCAAGCCAGATGGTTGAAGCCGGTGACGCTGATGGTTTCGTAGGAGGAGTAAGTCGGAATTACAGCGACGTACTTCGGCCAGTCTTGGAAACGATTGGAGCCTCGAACGATGCACATTGTCTCATCGGATGTTACATGGTCACAATCAAAGGCAAGATTCTCTTCCTCGCCGATGCTACCGTGAATGTCTACCCAGACAGCAGAACTCTTGCAGAAATAGCAGTTCAAACTGCGAAGGTGGCTCGCAGATTCGGTGTCGATCCGAAAGTTGCTATGCTTTCATTCTCCAATTTTGGAAGCACTCGGGCCCAACGAAGTGATCGCATTGAAGAAGCCGTGGAGATGGCCCGCGGTCTTGATCCAACGTTGGTAATCGATGGACCAATGCAGGCGGACACAGCCTTGGATTCAAACGTTCAGCAAGAATATCCTTTCATGGAGTTCACGGGTGCTGCAAACGTTCTGGTTCTTCCGAATCTCGCCGCTGCAAACATTGTCTACAAGATGCTCGAACAACTTGCTGACGCAGAAATGACAGGACCAATCCTCGAAGGAATGCAACACCCAGTTCAATTGGTTGCTCGCCAAGATGGCGTTCGTCACATCGTAAATATGGCTGCAATTTGCGTTGCTGACGCAATGCGGAAGGACTCTTACTGGGAGACATTGGCCAACAATCCATCCGACTCTTGAACACCATCTTCGTAAGGGATTGAGGGTCGTCTTGGTCGCCAAATCGCCCCAGTTACGAACCCAGCGACAAGGCCCCCGAAAAGCAGGTTTGCCCAACCATCAATTGCATAGGATTCGAATCCGCGAAGAACTGGAATCAGGAAAGAGGGAAGAACTCCAAGCACGGTTGTCCAGAAGATTTCGGTCCTCAAATTACCAACAACGTCCGCAGTCGTTGGGACTCGCCGTACCGGTTCCGTTCTTGTTGGGGAGAGGACAAATCGAATCACTGTGTTTGGAAGCGACCGATCGACGGGAATGTTTGATGTTGCAAATGATTCCGGTTTTCTGGGATGCATCTCAACTGCCAGCCTGTGGTGTTGGAGTGGTCCATTTGTCTCGATGGGTCTTGGCCGACCATCCATCATCCCTCCCCGATGGCTGGTTGCTGCAGCATCGCTGAGAATTTCAACAACGCCTGGGTTGAGCTCAATCTCAGAGAAAGCATGATTCCACTCGGGAAATGAAGGCAACCGAACTTCAAGTGAATTAATTTCGTCGTTCGATTCGATTGCAGAAGTTATTCTTGTTCCTAGAGACTGAATCTCTGAAATGGTCAGCCCAGTCATTGGCTCATTGCAATCGTCCGGTTGGGATTCTTCACCAAGTAAGTCAGCAATTTGTCCACGGTTTATTGGTTGCTTGAGAATGTAAAATGTTGGTAATCGAACTTCATAACGTGGTCGTTGGCTTGCATAAATCCATCCGCCCTTGTCGCTTCCAAGCCATGAACTTCCAGAGGCGATTGGAATAAATTCTAACCCATTGACACTGATGTTCTTCACGAAATCACTTCAGTTGTTGTTCCATTGATTTGTACCATATCATGCCTTGCTCGTGCTCTTCAAGAAGTTTGAATTGTTTGAAAGGAGAAATGGATCGCATGTAACCGAAGGCAGCAAAATCAACAAGGTTTGGCTTCTCGCCACCAAAGAATGAGTGTCCTTCAAAGGAGGATGTGTAATCTGTCAGTAAATCATGCCAGAGCTTCTTTGGTGTACGCCCGTCTTTCTTTACACGCTTTTTCGCTATGATTCCCCACATGATTGGAAATCCTGCCCAGGCATAGAGCCTGCGAGAAATGAATCCAAATTTTTCCATTTTAGAAACACGGCGAGTCGTGCTTAATGCTGCACCTAAAGTTCCGTAGAGAATTGGAATAGTAGCACGCTTCCACGCCTCATCGACGTGGGCGAGCATGGAATCATATCGTTCATCTCCACTGTTCTGTGTAAGAGTACCGTTGTTGTATTTCTTATCGATGTGAATCATGATTGGTGTTGAGTCCACGATAACTTCGCCACCGTCATCAGTAAAAACTGGAACTTTGTTCCAGCCATTTGTAAAAGCAAGGTCCCTTTTTGTTCGCATCGCATTGACCTGTACTTCATTAACATCGAGTCCAAGATGGTCGATTAGTCCGCGAACCTTCCACGAGAATGGACATGTCTGCAGTACGTGCAGGGTAGCTTGGCCCATGGTCATATGGAACTGTGCGTCCTTCTTCAATCCTCGTTAGCGTCTTGGTCAGGACGCCAACCCGGTTTCCAGAATTCATCATTGTCAAGCCAACCCATCCATTCATCATCAGCACATGCAAGAAGGCGATAGGCACGACTCTCCAAACCCTCTCGGTTGTATTCAGGAAGTATTCCCTCGGCAAACGCTTGATGCCAATTGACTTGCATTTGTCGAATCTCTCGTCGAGCACCTTCCGGATTATCGAAGTTCATCTCGCATACTTCGCGAAGTTCTGAAAACCATTGCCGTGTATCTTTTCGCAACGGATCATCAATCCGTTGCCTCGCTGATGATTTCTTACCAAACGGCCACCAACCCATGCGGGTTCTTCAAGCGCATATGCTTTCATCTTTCGCATGAAGATGAAAAACATCAGTATCTTCGGCGGGGTATGGGGCGACTCCATCTTCATTTGCATGGCCGTCTGAAAGACGCTGCAATCAAATCGTTGGCAGATGCATACGAAGCGCGATTGCAAAGTACAGGTTTAACGATCCATGTTCACACGGATGACTTGGAAAAATATCTCTCAAAACTCGATTCGTTAAAGGGACAATTATTCCTTCTCGATGAGCAGGGTTCAACCTTTACCTCTACCGAATTTGCGAAGAAAATACAATCACTGACACTTTTATCTGCTGATACACATTTTGCGGTCGGCCCAGCAGAGGGGTGGCAGAATCGAGGACAACATCATCCACGAATCTCGCTTTCTGAGATGACATTCCCGCACGAACTTGCTGCCGTTCTCTTTCTCGAACAATTGTACAGAGCGATTCAGATAAACAAAGGAACATCTTATCATAAGGCATGAACGACCAGAAAGCAACATCGAGATGAGGGGCTAGCATGGCGATTCCATTCAGTGACGAAGCAAGCTTGCGTTGGGCACTGATTGGATTTGAATTTTTTATTGGAATCGCTCTCGTTTACAACAGTCGGACGCAACCGTTTCCGAGGCCAAGCGCCCGATTTGGGTGGCTGGTTATTCTCCTTGCAACCTTGGTACTTATCGGGCAAGCTGCACCAAAACCGATGACAGTGTTTGCCCATTTTGTTATGCTCTCAGGTCTTGGAGGTTTCGGGTTGGTTGCTGGAGTTTACCAGTTGGCCCAAACGCAACGTGATGTGCTGGTCGCTCCATACGCTGGGATGATGTTCTGCGTTGGAGTTGTCGGCCTGATGGTTCAGACATGGGACGAATTGTCAAAGGTTGAGCAGTGGGCTGGGTTTCTGACAATCGTCGTCTTGGGAGGTGGTGAAACATGGCTCATCTTCCGTGGGCTGCTCATTGGTAAACTCCCTCGTGCTTGGTCACAGGCCGGTATGGTCGCACTGCTACAAGGCCGATTAACTGGCCATAATGGGGCGATTGAGTGCTTCGAAAAAGGCTGGGATGCGGATGAAGAGCATCTCAACCCGATGGCTTATGTCGCCCTTCACCGAATTCATCTGTTCCTTGGACAAGACAAGGAGGCACAAACTTGGAAGACGTACCTTGATCGAGAAGGCGGCGAAGCTGCAGTAGCCGATGAGTACATATTGGCAATCCATGCCGCGCTTACCGATTTAGACCCTCAGGCTGCGATGCGTTTGCCACTTCGACCCGAAGAAGAGTAATCGGTAAAGACGTCAATTTCCCGAAATAATGCAGAATACACGCAAAAACGAGATAATTTAAAGAACATAGACGTTGATTTAATTGTATGAAAGAGCAGATTACTGTGAAAGTATTCTTTTGGATGATTCTAAGTTGGTCAGCAGCCAATTTGTTTGCTCAAGCGCTCTACATGGGGCTAAATGGAGTCCCGTTTGATGCTTTTGCTATGATTGACTCCCTTGGAAACTGGTATTATGCCGTTGTGATTGCCGAAGTTGCCGTTTGGATGTATGTCGCCTTCTATTTTGCCAAGCGCCTCGTATCAAAAATCAATTCACCAACGCAGATTCAAGTCAACCACTGAAATCAGATGCTTGCATTGAATATCTCCGATGAGATTAAGGGGTGCCAAGAAAAACATGACATCATGTTCAACCTCGACAGGGAACCACTGTTTTCTGGTCAACCCATGATGCTGGAGGATCTGCATCACGACGAACATGAGCGTTTGGACATCGAAAATTTGAGTATCTTAAGCATTGAACAGGTCCGAGATTCCTTGACCTACGTTGAACGACTACTGTCGACACTACAGGCGATCGTTGACGAAGCGCATGATATGACAGAAGAGATTGAAATTCTCCTTGAGACGTTTCCTCCAGAGCACCCCCATGTTGTTGAGATGTCAGAACTTCTTGGAGGTTTAGTAGCTCATTGGCAGCAAACTGTGGCGAAGATCGAGAAGCAGGGAGCACGTGTTGCTGGACTTGATCCAGGACGAATTGAATGGTTTGGCGTCATCGATAATCAACTCATGTTGTATTCTTGGACATGCGGAGAATCCGACATAGAATGGTACTACGGTGTCGATGAAGGGTTTTCCTCCCGAAAACCACTCATAGAAGCATGACTTCCCGTAAGCATAGGGGAGCGCATGGTTCGAATTGACCGAGTTCATACTGGTGGTGGCGATAAGGGCGAGTCCTCGCTTGTAGATGGAAGCAGACGACTGAAATCTGATTTACGCTTCTCTGTAGTCGGAGACTGTGACGAGTTAAATTCAATCATTGGATTGGTCAGAATGGAGAGCGAGCGACTGCCGATGCATCACAGCGATGGTGGAGAACGTAAAGGCGCTGGCCGAGTGCACGTTATTTGCGATATGGCATTGTCAAGAATTCAGCACGAACTTTTCGACCTCGGCGCAGAGTTGGCTTGTCCGCCCGAAAATCTTCCAGATTACATGGTCCTCATCGATGAGATACAAGCCGATACACTCGTTTCTGATATGGACGCTTGGTTAACTCAGGTGGAGCCGCTAACCTCATTCATCCTCCCTGCGGGAGGTCCTCCTCAATCGGTTCTTCACCATGCTAGAACGGTTGCACGCCGTCTCGAACGAGGTATTGTTCGTCTTCGAGAGCATGAGGGCGAGCATTCTGTTCGCCCAATTGTTCTGACGTACGTCAACCGTCTCTCTGACTGGCTGTTTGTTCTAAGTCGATGGATTACGGCTGCGCTTGCGGAGAAAGAAATGCTGTGGCAACCACTCGGAAAGCGTGGGAAAGAGGATGGGATTGCGAGCGTTATTCTACGACAAGCTGAGCATGATGCTGATCTCGATCATATCTAGCCCAAGGATTTGACCTTCTCCCACGCACTTCGAACAACCGAACGTGTTTCCTCATGCGTCAACTGAGCGAGAGCCTGTTCCCAATCCAACCACAAATGATCACGGTGTTCATGTGATAGGGCGACATCCAAGGAATCTGTTTCGGCGAGAAACCAGAACACCTCCTTTTCTCGTGTTTTCCCTTTATGACGATAGGTGTAAGCGGTACGTTCAACGAATTCCTGATTGAAATGAACCCCAGTGATCCCAGTCTCTTCTGCTAATTCTCTCCGCACGGTTGCGATATGATTGACATCACTTGGTTCAACGTGTCCTTTTGGCAAATCCCAATGACCTTGGGGATACTGGAGCAATAGGATACTGTCGATGTTAACCAGAACGACGCCGCAGGAAGTTTCCAATCCATCCCCTCTAACCGGCCCAGTTAGAAATAGGGTTTGATATCTTCGCGGTTTGTTTTTGCCCAATAGGTTCAATATACGTAAATTTGGAGCAGTGGCTATGGCAACGGAGTCACCCTTCCCGGAGGTTCACAGAATCATTGCTGATTCTGATCTTGATGGAATGTGTGCTGCGGTTGTTTTGAAGAAAGCATATCCTGATGCAGAGGTGCATTTTGCTCATGCTGCCCTCATACGGTCTGGTATTATTGATGCGTTGATTGATGAGCACACGGTTACGGTTGACTTACCTTTTCATCCAAAAAGCGGGTGGTATCTTGACCACCATTTGACAAACAAACCCACCGATTCTGAGCACGATGAATTCACCATGAGGGGAGGCATTGTCCATTGGGACCATACACCATCAGCAGCCCGGCTCGCTTTTGATTTGTTTCGCGAAGACTTCGATTTTCCCCATCTCGAGGAAATCATGCCACTTGTTGATGATCTTGACTCTGGAGGCGTTTCACTCGAAACCTTCCTTGAGGATGGACCTCTTCTCCAACTTTCACGCACATTAAATTACAACGATGCATCATACATGCATCACCTTCTCCTCCTCTTTCAAACCTGTAATTCAATGGAACAGATCTATGCTGATGCTGAGGTCAAAAAGCGGATGCTCGAGGCGCGTAAATCGCGCAAGGAAATGGTGAAACTTGTTCAGGAAAAAACGACCATTGTGAATCGGCTCGCGATATGTCGGCTCGAGGATACAGGACATCGCTCAAACGGATACTTAATCACAGCACATGCTGGGGAACATGCCGATGCTTGTTGCATCATTCACGGTTACTCTGATGGAGAAATCGGCAACAAATTACGACCACCACTCTCTGCAAGTTTCTATGCAAATTCGTTTCTCCCGGATGGGCAAAATCGTTTTGATTTGTCCAAACTGGCGACGAAATTTGACCCGCACGGAGGTGGCCATGCAAACGCTTGTGGTTGCAGAATACAACCGCCAGGTGTCGAAGCAAATCTGTCAATGTGGTTGGCGATGTGGGCTGACCGCGATGTCGAACTCAAATACGAGGCTTAGATGACCTGAAAGGTGTAGATAAGTCCGAGAAATGAGTGAATCATCACCAGTGCCATCATCATGTCTGCTGCACGACCGTGTTTTGTTCGTTCAGCCGTAAACGACTCAGACGTCTCTTTCTTGAAGGACGTTCTACGTCCGTATCGTACGACAAGCCACAAAACAACGAGTCCGATTGGACCCGAGAACCCATGAATATTTTGGGGCATCAAATCAGAGGTCCAATCGTCGTTTGTGAGGAATCCTGAAACTGCTCTCGCTAGAAAGGCAACAATGGCGAGAGAGATTCCAGCCAGAAGAAAGACTTCTCCATGTCGCTGATGTCGGGCAAGTGCCTCTTCGCGCTCATCCCCACGAAGCGCCATTCCTTTTTTTCTCCATCCGTATTGGCGCACGAGCCAGAAAACAAAGGCTGCGGCAAGAATTGGGTGGATGAGCATGATGATAGTCCTCGCTGTCAAATTCACTCTCCCCCCTTGTGATTCCGATGGATGGTTAATTTGAATGCGTTTCTCTTTTCCTTGTGACTTCTGCGGTGAGTTCAAAGGTTGTATGCAGAGGGGGAGTTGGGGGCGCTATGCAAGAATCTTATCTCGCGGCCTGTCTTGAAGTTGGATTCAAGACAGTAAAGAGTCGAAGACTCAATGCTGTTGGCAGATGCCCCGAATTTACTCTCATGGATAAACCATGGAAAGAGCTTGTGATACTTGCAGTTCTTGTAACAGAAATTCCAGGCCAGGATG
>JAKUNY010000004.1:0-4236 GCA_022451765.1 Candidatus Poseidoniaceae archaeon | reverse complement strand
GGAGAAACGATTGCTGCATCTCCAAGGTTCCGCCGAGGGCGCCGTCGTGGACGACAACAATCGCCCATCCCTTCACCTCAAGAGATAATGTCGATGGACAATGAAACACCAGCCCTCCGCTTCGCACTTCTCCTTGCGAACAAATACATTCACAACGATCAGTGGTCGGAGGAAGAACACAACCCTCTTGAAACCGAAATACGCAACCTCTGCCTCAATCAAGGAGTTCACCCTGTATGGCATGATATGGCAAAACGCTGCGACCTCTTTGGTCAATTTTCCGCATGTCCAATCGCAGAATCAAAAGAAAAATCTTCCCTATCGAGCCTCGATTTATCGGAAACGGCCATCGACCCGTTCAATGTCCAGTCCTGTCTCAAGTTTTTCAAATCCATTCCAGATGACCAATACAGTCCTGAACAACTTGTTGCTATGAAACGTTTGATCAAGAGGCTTAATTCGGGAAAGTGGCCAAACGTTGAACCTCATTTGCTTGAGTTTGATGGGAATTTATCCCTGGTTTCTCTTCTCATTGCGCTGAATACGGATGCACCTACCGACGAAATTCTTGCTCGGCTCGATAAAGCAAACAAACCCTTGGCTGAACGATATGGACTCGCCATTATGTTCACCAAAGACGTAATCGATTGGAACGACGATTATTTTTCACAAGAGGACGATGATCTCGGACAGGCGCTTCTGAAATTGATTTGGCTACATGGGCCACTGGAACAAATGAATCCAACCCCTGCGCAACTTGAGATAGGATTGGAAATGTTGACTAAAGAACAAGCCCCTACCAATCGAGTGGACGTCATTCGTTGGAAGATGCTACAATGTTATGTCGATGAACAACGGAGCGAAGATGCACTTGAAATCATTCAGTCGATTTCTTTGGAGCACGATTCTGATGGCTCAGATCTTCTCCCGCTTCTCGTACAACTCAGCAATGCCGAAGCTTACGCTTGGCTTGAGCGAAACATGAACAACATCGATGAGGGGGGACTGGTTTCAATCGCCCAAAATCCTGAGTTCCCAATCAATCTTCGAGCACAAGCCCTTATTCTGCTCAAAGAAAGTGAAGGTGAAGGATGGCATGAAGTTCAGTCTCTTGCAGTTCACGTCTTTGTTCAAACGCTTAATCTAGACGAATTGTCAAATATTCTCCTCAAAGATGACCTCGCAATACCCTCCTATCCGCATGAAACATTACTCCTGGCACACCTCATGCATGCACAACACAGCGAGGAAGACTGGCAACTCTCTCGCAGTGCTCGGAAAAAAGCGTTGCAAATGGTACAGTCAACCGATGTCCCTGCCTCCATTAGCGATGATGAACACAAACTTCTCCTGTTGCTTGAAGGTCAAATTGAAGAGTCAGTAAACAAACTTAAATTGACGGAAAAATTACCGAAAAAGGGAATCTTAGCCATCAATCAAATCGTTAATGCGCTCTCTTTTGGAGGGTCCCATCTTGTGGATGAGAAACATCTTAGCAATCTCATAGAATCCCTTGATGAAAGAAAAATAAGCGAAATGGGCGAAGCATTGCTTCGAACAATTGTGTCGAAACTTCGTCTAAACAATGTCCGGCTATCGTTGGAGCGTGGAGATAACTCAAATCATGTCATTACGACACTCGAGACGGTGCTAAGCCAACCTTCAATTCCATATCCAATCGTACACGGAGTCCGCCAACTCATGTACGAATTCGACCTCGGAATCGAGGCCTTGGTTCAATGGTACCAACATCACCATCAAAGGTCGATTTGGGCCCTTCTTGCACAAGCGACATTGGAAGCCTCTAAGGGAAACAATCTATCAGCAGCTAGACTGTTTAAGCGTACTGCGGACTCAAAGGAATTTGCTTACGATGAAGAGATCATGCTGTACCGCAAAGCATTGATTCATTTCGCCTTCGACAAAAGGTGGGGGGAAGCAAAGCAACTTCTCTCTGAACATCCAAACCTTCGTGCTGCGATAACAAAACGCTTCCAGTTGTACCTGAACGTTTCGCACCAAGCTTCCATTCAAGAAACGGCAAAGGCCACATCTATGCTGAAAAATTTCATCAAAAAGCAAGAGACTTTTGTTGAAGAAACGGAAGAGGGTGAGAAAACAAGAACCAGAACGGTCTTCAAAGAAGACGAGTTGGATTTGCTTCATACCTATCCAGATGAGCACCCCAAACCGCTTCCAAGAGAGCCTTTCACCGGACGTCTTCTTGCTGCAACCAATGCGTTACGTCGCGATTATAGGACGCAGAGTTCAAAATCCTTTGATCGTCGATATCGCGACATTATGCTGATGCGTAGTCCTGAGGCAATGGAGATTCACACGCTTGCACAGCAAGCGAGCGAAACATCACCGCTTGATGCGCTCAGGATTTTGGAACGAGCACAATTATCTGGACGCTTCCGTGATCGAAACAAGTCGTTCGCAAACCTCGAGTTGATGCTGTTCCGTCGCCATCAATCAGAGATTCGGACGTGCGACCGCCGCTATCTTAGGCACTTGCCGCTGAAACCGTTGGTTTTGGTGGATACCAACATCGTTATCGACGCACTTTACCGCCGAATCCAGCAGATACTCAACCGATCAAACCACTTTGAAGACTCAACAAATCAAAGGTCTCACTTTGCAGGATATCTGCTTTACCTTGCAGAGAATCAGAAGGTCGATCTTTGGCTGCCGAAAGTTGTGCGAGGTGAAATTGAGAATCTCACACGTTCAATCGGTAACATCAGGAAGCGATTTGAAAATGCACTCGTGGACAACGACGTTCTTGAAACGACCATCTCCGCAGAGAACATGAAATCCATTGTCAATCAAATCGTATCCGAATTCAGTACATGGGAAGGAAACTCAGGTGACATAGAAGCAGAAGCAGTTGGCGATGAAATTGTTTCTTCGATGAGCAAATTCCTCACAGAGCACAGTGAAATCTACGATGAGTTAACAAAAATGCGACAACATTACGAAGGAAAGAACATTCGTACCGAAATTGATGGTAACAAAATTTACCCACAAAAGCCAGACCGCCTGATTATGCAATATGCTGCAGCACTCTCGAACCGACCTATAGATAATGTAGGATCAATCGTCGTTGCAACCCATGATGGCGACTTCACCGTCGTCGCTCGGGCATTTGAGGAACGGTTTGGTTTTGGTATTGCCAAGAACAGTCGTACGCTCAAACAATGGCTAAGAGAGGCCTAATTGGTTTAACGACTGGAACTTTCTTGATTCCGTCACATATGATCAATGAGTGCTTTACCAAAGGCAGAACACGAGAGAAGTATCGCATCGTCCATGAGTCGTTCAAAGTCGTAAGTAACGGTCTTCGCACTGATTGCGCCTTCCATTCCTCTCACGATCAGATCTGCTGCCTGACTCCAACCCATGTGGCGTAACATCATTTCGGCCGATAAAATAAGTGACCCTGGATTTACTTTGTCTTGCCCAGCATACTTTGGAGCTGTTCCATGCGTTGCTTCAAAAATTGAGATACCTGTATCATAATTGATGTTTGCACCTGGAGCGATGCCAATCCCTCCGACCTGTGCAGCGAGTGCGTCTGAAATGTAATCACCGTTCAAATTCATCGTTGCAAGTACACTGTATTCTGCAGGTCTAGTGATGATTTGTTGAAGCATTGCGTCTGCAATAACATCCTTAATGATAATCTGCTTGCCCGTGGAAGGATTTGTCATCGTGCACCAAGGACCGCCATCCAATTCGACAGCACCAAACTCCTGCTTAGCGAGTTGATACCCCCAATCTCTGAAGCCTCCCTCTGTGAATTTCATGATGTTTCCTTTGTGAACAAGGGTTACGCTGTCCTTGTCGTTGTCAAGCGCGTATTGCAGCGCAGCACGTACGATCCGATTGGTTCCTTCTTGACTGATTGGGTTGATCCCAATGCCTGATGTATCTGGAAAACGGATTTTATCTACTCCCATTTCGTTTGTTAAAAAATCAATAAGTTTCTTAACACCATCAGAACCAGCCTCCCACTCGATACCGGCATATACATCCTCACTGTTTTCTCGGAAAATGATCATGTCAACATCGCCCGGGGTTTTCACAGGAGAAGGGGTTCCATCGTACCAACGTACGGGGCGAACACACGCAAAGAGGTCCAATTTTTGACGCAAAGCGACGTTGAGTGAGCGAATTCCACCGCCGACCGGCGTTGTGAGTGGTCCCTTTATCGAAACAAGACCTGTGCGCATA
>JAKUNY010000039.1 GCA_022451765.1 Candidatus Poseidoniaceae archaeon | reverse complement strand
TCATCAATCCAGACCTTTGCAACGACTGTCATTTCATGACCCCCAAAGCGTCCGCTTCGCGGACAATTTTGCCACTATACATCGGCCTTTCAACCTTGCCACGCAACCATGATTGGTTTTGTTACAAATTGTTTCTAACAACTCACATGTGGAAGTCATCTTCGCCGCCAAATCCATCTGCCATGCTTACGCCCTTGGAGGAGATAACGTCGTCGATTCGAAGAATCATAATCGCTGTCTCAGTTGCAGAGTGAATAGCTTGCTCAACCACTCGGAGAGGCTCGAGAACGTTTCCAGCTTGCATGTCAACCACGCCACCTTCGTAGACATTGATTCCTGCATGCGAAGCACCATCAGCATGGGCCTTTCGAAGAGCGATGATTGTTGTTACAGGATCGAGTCCAGCGTTTTCTGCAAGCGTGCGAGGAATGATTTCCAGGGCCGAAGCGAAGGCCTCAATCGCCATTTGTTCACGCCCGCCTATGGTTTCAGCATAGGTCCGGAGATCTCTGCTTAGTGCTGCTAGGACACTTCCTCCACCGGTCAGAACTGCCCCGTCTTCCCAAGCAACAGAAACAACGCCGACAGCGTCATCGAATGCACGTCGAATCTCATCAACGACGTGTTCGGTTCCACCACGAAGCAGTACGGAAACTGACTTGGCTTCTGGGCAGCCGGTGATGAAGGTCATGTCGCTTTCTCCAATTTTGCGCTCTTCAACACGTGCAGCCTGTCCTAGATCATCTCCTGTGAGGTCGTCCATGTTGGTGACAATACGGCCACCTGTTGCTTTGGAAAGTGCTTCCATGTCGGACTTTTTCGCACGGCGGATTGCGAACACACCGGCCTTGCTGAGATAATGTTGCGCCAGTTCGTCGATTCCTTTCTGGCAAACCAAGACATTTGCACCGGATGCTGTAATTTTGTCTACAAGACCACGGATGTAATTCTCTTCTTCAGCAAGGAATGATGCGAGTTGGTTTGGATCTGTTATCTGAATTTTCGCGTCGACCTCTGTCTTTTTGACTTCGACAGCGGAGTTCACGAGTGCAATTTTTGCATCGTTTACGCTCCGTGGCATCCCCGCATGAACTCGCTCCTTATCGAGGAGAATTCCATCGATGAGGGATGAATCTTTGATGGAGCCGCCTTGGCGCTTTTCAACCTTGATATCGCTCAGGTCAACGAGTCGCTCGCCTTCATCGATTACACCAACGGCATTTACTGCACGAACACAGATGTCTGCCATGAACGCCTTCACAGCGCCGGCTGATTTTCCAGTCAGAGATGTTTTCGCAACTTCAAGGAGGACTTCGTCGTTCCCTTCGGTGGAAATGCCATGGCCTTCAAGAAGTGAAATTGCCTTTTCTGCTGCCAAACGGAATCCTTCGCAGATAACGGTTGGGTGAACGTTTTGTTCGATTAAGTCTTCAGATCGCTTGAGCAGTTCACCAGAAAGTACGACCGCTGAGGTTGTTCCATCATAGCAGTGCTGTTCCTGGGTTTTTGCTACTTCGATGATCATTTTTGCAGCCGGATGTTCGATGTCCATCTCTTTGAGAATGGTCGCTCCGTCGTTTGTAATGACAACATCGCCCATTGAATCGACCAACATCTTATCCATGCCCTTCGGGCCGAGCGTTGAGCGAACGGAATCAGCAACTGCCTTTGCTGCAGCAATGTTGTTTGATTGAGCACTGCGCCCGCGCGTCCGTTGCGTTCCTTCTTTGAGAATGAAGATTGGTGCTTGTCCGTTTCCATACATGTTGTTCACCTTCGGTTGTTGCGAGATGCTGTGGGTCTTGAACCCTACGATTGGCCCATTTACAACTGACCATCGAGATATTGTTGACCGTAATGCTCCCATTGGTCCATGGTCCAACCGTCAGGAAGACCCTCAGGAGGGAGCGGCGGGCCAGTAGCAGGAGCAGGAGCGGCAGGAGGAGCCGCATCGGGCACTGCAGTCGGTTCTGGACTCGGTGGTGCAGACATGGGTACAGTTGGTGCAGCAGCAACTGCACCGTATGTTGCTGTCAAGGAATCTTGGTACATCATATCATCCCAGTCATCGAGTTCGTCCTCTTTGTCTATGGTTGTAAGAATCTTGAACGTGATGAATCCAAGCACGCCAACGACGATCAAGAACCCAGACCACAGTACGATGTTTCGAACAAGTCGTCCATCGCCCTCAGACGATGCATCGTCTCCGTCGCCGTTATCAGCCGATTGTTTCTGAAGCACGACAGTCAACTTAGCAGTGGGTGAATCTGCAACCGTTAAGGATGTTGCATAGACTGTGAAGTTAACCGTGAGCGTATCGGAGGGGAGGTTGATGAGCGTTGCTTCACCGACCTGAACCTCAACGGTAACGATGCGAGACATGTCCGACTCCAGTGAAAAACTGCGATCACTGTTATCGATTCGAACACTGATGTAACTTGACCATTCTCCATCGACCTTGTCCATGGAAATCGTTTGTGAGGGATAAACAAGCGGATTGAGTTTGTTTTTGACTTCAATATCCATTGTGTAGATTAGATTGGGTTCTTCGATTATGACTAGAGCCGGTGGTGTAAGGTCGATGGTTCCTTGGCGACCGACGAGGTAGGTTGCTTCCCCAGTGTCAGAAATTGTAGGATCGTTTACCGATGTTGCAGTCAATCCAAGCGTTCGAGAACCGTCAGCCCCTGTGAGGAATCGGAAACGGACCTTGGCTTCCCAAGACTCACCTGTTTGAATGACTGGAGTGGTCGCAACGCCACCGATTGGAACAGGATCGATGAGCTCAGCAACCATCCCTTCTGGAATGTCGAGGGTTATGGTGAATCGATCTTCACTGTTCCCATAATTCGTAATCTCAAACGAGCGGTCGGTCGTGTCCATTGAACCAGGCAAGAACGACTGATCTGACGATTCATCCGATACACCAACAGCGGCGGTGTCAAGAATTTCGACATTGATTCTGTACGAAACCGATACGGAAGAGTCATCGACGTTGGTTGCAATGACAACCACGTAATACGGTGCAGGGGACAATCCCACCGGCATAGGAAGCGTCAAAATGAGGGTCGTTTCACCATCCCAGGCATCCAAAATTGCCGTCGTCTCTCCCGCAAGTTGGGCCCCCAGTATGTACTGATGAGGTCCACCGAGCGACAAAGCATACTGCTCGTCATCGTTTCCAAGATTGAACAGGGACATGTAAACGGTCTCAGGTACGCCATCTGCTGCGCTTTGGTAGGTGTTTTGATCGGCAGATATTGATGCCTGACGCAAGATTGGAACCTCGATGTTCCGGCCAAGAATATCAGCACCGAACAGCCACGTACCACAGGCTCGGCACGTTGCTCGGAGGTTGAACGATACAGCACCCGGTGTTGCGAGACTGTCTGCGGTGACATTCAGGAATAAGTTCGTAACTTCGGCCTTCCCCAGAACAATCGGGTTCGGCACAGAAACGCCTGTTTCATTCTCGACAACTGCACTCCAACCGTCCTCTGAAAAGGTTGTGACGAGATTGTATGCAGCATCTCGGTTTCCAACATTCTGGAGTCGTACTGGAATGAGACCTGACTCGCTTGGCATGAGCGTATCAGCAAGAAGCGGCGTCTGTGATGTGAGCGATACGCCGAATTGTTCAGTCACTGCGAGGTTCATGGTGACGCGACCTTTCTCACCTGAGTTTGTACCGCCGCTGTCTTGGAACCAGACCTGCCAAGTTTGTTGTTGTACTTCCGCTCCTGCGGGAATGCTAATGTTCACGTAAACATCGACGGTTTGTCCTGCACCAATGCTTGGGATGATAACTGGGGAAAAGAAGTCGTTTGGATTGGAGGTTTCGATTCGGATTGAAGGGAAGGCTGGATCCATCCAAGTCAGGTTGGTTACGTTTGAGTAAACCGAAACTGTTGCACCTGAGTACCCGTTGTTGGTAACAAGGCAATGCAGTGCAATCGTGTTTGATGGTGGAGATGAGAATCCTGCCTCAGGATTGTCGCAGTTAACGTCGAGGGTGTAATCAGCCACCTTGGAAACTCCGAATTGGATGAAGTCATCGACGTGCATACCTTCAGAGGCCCCGCTGTTGTCGGAATTGAAAAGTAGACCGATGGAGTATGAATTTCCACCAAGGAATAAATCAGGGTTCGACAAACCGGGAATTTGCGCCCAGTCAACTTGCGGATCCCATGAAACATTGGTCCACTGGCCAGATCCAGGACTTGGTGCTCCGTTCGTAAAGTTCCAGTTTAGAGATTCCGTCTTTAAGTTGTAGTTGCCATTGCCTCGCCACAATTCGAAAGCAACGCTGTCGCCAGCTGCAAGTGAGCCCCATGTTTGGGCGTAAAATTGAGTGGAGATGAACTCTCCTGAAAAGAAGATTTTTCTGCACACAGGAAACTGGTAGGTATTGGTCAGACCTGCGTCGAGTTGCCCCTGTGCTCCACATTGACCACCTGAAGGGAAGAACATGTAAACGAGACGATCGTGTGCGCCCGATGGGTAATCACCACCTGGGTTTGAATGACGCCAGTGGTCTGTTCCTTCTGGACCTCCAGTGTCGGTTTGCCAGCTTCCAGAACCTGTTGCATCGCCACCACTCTGAGGATAGCGGCCTGAAATGAAGGTCGGTGTTTCTGCAGCGAGGGTTGTTCCATCGAATTTATCCTTCATAATGGCGATGGGTACCGCCTGTTCGAGGACATCGTTGTCGTTGAGGGTGTCTCCGGAGTACAGAACACTAGCACGAACAATCAAGCCTCCGTTTAGGTCATTTGTTGTGGTGTTAAGAATCGAATGGGCGATCATTGGCATCCAAACATAACTTCCCTCACTTTTTTGTTGGCCGACAAGCTCTGCTGTCGTCCAATTGTAAGATTCGATAACGTAGCCAATCGGGTGAACAATCTCAATCATTCCCATAGCGGTGCGACCGGTAAACTGGTTCCCGAGACGCTGGACTTCAACCGTAATTTCGATTTCTTGCCCCATGACGAGATAATCGACCACTGATTGATCCGATTGCACCCATTCGTTGGCAGGGTCTGAAGCATTTCCAAGCGTTATTTTTGTTACACGGAAATCGTCGTTTGGCCCACCTCGGCCTGAGGCTGCTTCGGCTGAATCCAGCACAAGCAAAGAGGCAGTCTGAAACACCATGAGAGCAATCAAAAGCATAGGGATACTGCGTCGCATCGTCATCAACGTTCCCGCGAACAACTTACATCATATGAAGATGGTCGTTGTTTGCTCTCTAGTTTTCACGCGGATGTTCATCGGAAATGAGGCCTTGGATGGTGGGCTGGTCGTATGGCGGTGAGTCGTTTGAGTTTAGGTCGAGGAGGCTGTTCTCAAATTCTGGCAAATCGAGGGAGGCCTCATCGGGCAGCGAGGGTAACGAAGGTGTTGAAATGCGGGAGGCTGTGTCGCCCATCGCCCCAACACCGGTCGGTGTTGCGGAAGCCATCGCAGAAAGTCCAGTGGCAATGTCTTGACCTCGAGAGGCGACACCTGCCGCAGCAGCAACTGCAAGGGTTGCTCCCGTCGATACCGCTGCAGTAGTAACTTTACCGAGCAATCCAAAATCAGGCGATTCCCTGCCATCAAAACGCGAGATAACATCTTCAGGATGGTTCATCCAATCGGGTGGATTGGTTGAACCGCCCTCCAAAACCGCAAGCGGTGTAAATGCTGCAAGTGGCATAACTGCCAAAGCGGTCAAAAGATCGAGGAAACTCGTTTCGGGGATTACTGCATTTCCGAGAATGGTCTCAAAGAGGTTTGCCTCAAAGGTTATCGAAAGTTCCGTGTCTTGACCCATCCAGCCTAGGACGACCAGACTTGCGAAGCGTCCCATCAACCACAAAACAAGAACGGGTGCCAGCCATGAGAGTTTGGTCATCGAAATCAACCAGCGTCGAGTAAACGTGGCAATACCGATGTATTTTCTGCAAAAACGCGGGTAGAGGCGCATCGCCATCAACAAACCAATGATGTACAAGAGGATTGCAAGCTCGAGTCGACGATTTAGTCGGACAATCGATTCCGGAACCATCATCACCAGTGTGAGCGGAATTGTGACGAGGAGAATTTGGAACGGAACGGCAAGGAGCAACAACCCACCGTGGGTCGAAATCAATGAATGCCCACGCATCATTCGACGGTTAACGAGCGTCGACAAAGACCCGTGCGGTGAGGCCGAGAAGTTGTCGCGGGCTTTACGTAAAGTCGATGCTGAACGACCGACTCTTGACATACCAAGTGCAGAAATCCAGCCACCCCGTTCAACGACTCGAACTGGGCGATAGCCTCCCATAATCAGAGCGAGGAAAAGTGCGAGCATACCATAGCCGAGTGATGCTGCCATAATCCAAGGTAGCATTTCTTTTTGGATTCCTATTGTAATGTTCTCACCCGTCATGTCAAGATCAAGGAGGTACGTAATCGAAAAAGCGGCCATTGGCGTCAGAAAGATTTGACAGAAGACAACGATGGTCAACCAAATGCGGGCAGTCAAAGGTCCGCGTTGCCTAGGCTGCCCCATACATCCATTGGATTGGAATGGTTAGACAAAGGTTCCCCTTGATTTTGGGGCGTTGCAGTCAGTTTTGAGGCTCATCGGGCAGGACCATGGAATGACCATCACTTATCCATAAACGAAGCCCTCCAAGAAAGAAACCATCCTTTCTGGGTCGCCCAAGATCTGGTTGAGGCATGTCCTCTAGTTTTTTCGAACAAGACCCGCAACGTACAGATTCCATCCACCATTGCGGTTGCGGGTGTGAACAGCAAGCATCTTCTGAATCTGCAATGTTCATGACCATTTGCAGTCTTTGAGCCATTTCAAGCGTACAGGGAAGCGTCGGTCCACCAAGGAGCGCCTGGCCACGAGAAAGCAACGTCCAACCACCAGCGAGGAACAAACCATAACCAAATGTCGATTGTCCACCGAGAATGCTAAGATATCCAAACAGAAGCGGTAGAGCCGTTGTCATGGTTCCTAGTCGATGGAACCATCGCATGTGCAAAACGCGTTGTGTTAGTCGAGGAGAAAGAGGAATTGGCTCAGGGTGAGGTGGAAAGCCTTTGTTGAATCCAGCGTTGCGGCTGATGAGGATGAAAGGGACACGTGGCATGAGATGACCGAGAAGGAACCCGGCGATAAAATACAAAACAGCTGAAATCATGTTTCTTACCTACGGGTTGTAAAGCCGATTCAGGGTGCTTTCGACCTTGTCCATGCCTTGCGAGATGTCTTCTTGTGAAATTGTAAAAGCGAACCGAAGGTGTCCTTCACCGGATGGTCCAAATGCCGTTCCAGGAGAGCAAAGAACACCATCTTTTAGCAACTCCATGGCCAGTTCTTGACTGTTCAAACCAGGGACCTTGATTTTCGGGAAGACGTAGATTGAACCCTTTGGACGATGACATTCAACACCGGGCATGGCGTTTAGGCGATCGACGATAAGATTGCAGCGGGCATGAAACTCTTTTGCCAATATGTCGGGGTAATCCGATGCTTTCTCCAAGGCCTCAAGCACTGCGTATTGCATTGCGTCGTTCGAACATGCTGTGATGTAATATTGCATTTTTATCACCTGTTGCATCGCTTCAAGGTTTGAAGACATGATGTAACCAATTCTCCACCCTGTCATCGCAAAGGTCTTCGAAAATGAGTTAATGAGCATCACTTTGTTGTAATCGGTTCCAACAAACGAAACGTGTTCAGAATCGAAAACGATTCGATCGTAGACTTCATCAGAAAGTATCCAGAGGTTATGACGCTTGGCGAAATCAAGCAACGCGTCTCTTTGTTCAATGTTCAATGTTCCACCGGTAGGATTGGACGGGAAGTTGTAGAGAATTGCAACAGTATCTTCATCCACCAAGGACTCAAGATGCTCAATGCTTGGGACAAATTCATTTTCAAACAAACAGGGATAATAGCGACTTTCTCCCCCACAAAGGGTTACATCGGGGCCGTAAAGCGGGAAATATGGTTCTGGAAGAAGGACGTTTTTACCAGGATCTACGACCGTCAAAAACAGGTTGAGGAGTGCGTTCGTACCCGACATTGTGATGCAAACATTGTCTTGATTTAATCCCGGTTCCAGATGGTGCCATGATTCTGCAATCTTTGAACGCAATGGGGGTAAACCGGCAGTTGTCGTGTACTTATTTCGCCCGTCAACCATCGCTTGATGAAAAGCGTCTATGGCGATGGAGGGCGGTTGAAAGTCCGGTTCACCGAGTCCGAAACTGATGACATCATCACCAGCAAGGTCAAACATTTTTCGGACGCCAGTTGGCTGAATGGCCAGCGCTCGCTGGCTGAAATCACCCACCATCATCACCGTCCGAACCTGTTTCGATGATGGCATCAAGAACGTTCTGTTCGGTCGTCGAAGGAACATATGTCGCATTTTTACTGTCATATTCGTCTCCATCTCCCCCGAGAAGAATGATCAAAGCAAGAACCAACAAAGCTACAGCAAGGCCAGCCATGATGATTTCTTGGAAGCCAAACTCCTCTCCTTCAGGCTCACCGTCCCATGTACCCAAAACCGTTGTTGCAACCATCAGAGATTGCGTGCCTTCTGTGTTTATTGCACGAACCTCAATGCTTCGGTTTCCTTCCATTAGTTTCGATGTATCAAGTGCGATGGTCCAATTAAATCGAGCAAATGGCCCAAGTGTTTCCGCACCCTCATCAAAGGTTGCAGACATCCACTCGCCACCATCAATTCGATATTCGACGGACATAACTGCTCCAACTTGGCCCCAAGCGAGCCCCGTTACAGTTGCAATCCCATCGGAGGTGTTGGTCTCTGTGATGTGAACCTGTGTGGTGACATCAATTTCACCCGTCAACCCCTGACGCTTCAGGTCAAAGGCCATGGTAACCGCAGCATAAGCGTCGACCATTCCCCAGCCGAAGTCACGGTTCCAAAACGGATCTACGTCTGGTGCTGAGGGCCCACCCTTTCGCTCAGCAGTTAATTTCAGAATTTCCTTGATTTCTGCCGTAGACAGATTCGAATTGGCTTCAATCATCATCGCCATGACACCTGAAACTGCGGGTGTGGCATACGATGTACCGGAGCCTCGACCCGTGTAACCATTGCTGCTTGCGTCGCCTCCGAGGAAATTATTGCAACCTCCTGAGGAAACACATCCCTCTGCTTGAATGATGTTGGTACCTGGGGCAGTCACCTCAGGCTTCAGCTCATTGAGTGGATTACCGTCACCGTTGTCCCTTCGCGGACCTCGTGAAGAGTAACCTGCGATGGTATCGTCTTCTCGATCGATGGTATTCTGATCGTCGGTCGCTCCGACGGTTACGGAGAGATCAGAAGAGCCCATTCCTGACAACCCATCGTTTTCTGGACCATCGTTGCCCGCTGCAACGCTGACAACAACGCCTGCGATCATTGCTTCGTCAAGAATCCGGCTGTGCATGTCAGAACCATCCGAACCACCACCTTCATGCGAAGTAATTCCCCACGATAGTGAAATGATGTCGATTCCATATTCGTCTTCTTCAGCGCCTGCCCAAGCGTCGTCTTTGTGATCGATGATCCATTGCAAGCCATTCATGGCCGATTCGTAAAACTCCTGAGAAAGAAGATAGTTCTCGAATGGACCTGCTCCTGCATCCGTTCCGATTCGAACATCAACAAGTGCTGCATCCGGCGCTGCACCGTAGAAATCGGTTTGCGCACCGCTGGCATCAATGCCTGTTGCGGCGGCCATCCCCATGCATGCAGTTCCGTGTTGGTTTCCATCATCAGGGTCGTAACTTCCATCTTCAACACGGCCTCCTGCGAGAACGCATGTTGGATCAGTGTGGACAAAGCATACTGCATCGTAGCCAGCAACAAACTTCTCACTCAGTCCAGGGTGTTCGTTGTCAACACCGGTATCAACCATAGCGATAACAACACCGTCACCGGTCACGCCCAAATCCCAAGCACCCGGGTAGAGTGTTGAATTTCGAGCCTTAACTGCAGGTGTTTGAATGTCGCCGTAGAGATGAATTTGTCCATAGCGCTCCACCATAACAACGTCATCGAGTTGAGCCAGAATTTCAACCATTGATGTGTTGACAAGACCCAAGAGAACTGCATCAACGGACTCGATAATGTCAACGACTTCCAATCCAAGTTCGTTCAACTCCGCGATGTGTGCATCGCTAACATCAACACCGTATGAAAGACCAATTCCAGCTGTGAAGTGGGATTCCTGAAGAGAGTCATGCACCTTGTTTCGATCTTGATCGAGAGCAGATCGTTCCCACCACGGCCGATCATCAACGACCCAACCCCATCCCTCTTGTTCCGGAATGTCCAATGTTTGACCATGGGGTACAATTTGGACGTCGTCGTTCAGTCGAATGTAATCGGAAGGAGGAACGGTAAGTGAACCGACGAGAGGACCCATCAGTACAGTTAAACAGATTACAGCCCATAGTCGACGTGTCTGCATAGTATCACCGAAACCAGTTCTTAGCATGAATATTCGGTTTTGTTGAGTGTTGGTGGGGGCAGAGGGATTTGAACCCCCCCTAGCGGGTTTCTTCTGACGTCAGCCTCGGTGAAAGGCTTCGGTTTCTCGGTTAAACGGGTCGGCGCTCCAGTTGTTCATCAACTTCAGCAAACCCACCTGTCGTCATCCCCGTGCAACTGGAGCCCGCGGTACTACCAAGCTATACTATACCCCCAGATGTTCAACTGAGTTCAGTTCTTGGCTTGTCGACGTGCACGCTTTCGGCGTCGCAATTTCTTCTTGCGCCACTTCCAACGTTGATTGCCAGTCTTTTTCCAAGCACGTGAGCCTCGCTTCATGGTGAACATTCTGCGGACTTGCAGCCATTATATGAGTGCATCGGGTGTATTTGCATCCAACGGAGCACCAAATTTTTGAAACATCCAGCGTGCTTCAAGCAGACAGCACGATTCTCGAATCCCCATTCTTCGTTTCCGAATCAAACAAATTACCCCGAGCTTATCCATCCACTCCCAGGGAGGTCTAGTCTCCTTCAATCATTACCATTGTATGCATCTTTTTGTCCAGCAACATCGGCTTTTCGCAACTCTGCGAGTTGCTTTAGAGCCTCCATCTGAACCTGTGGATC
>JAKUNY010000038.1 GCA_022451765.1 Candidatus Poseidoniaceae archaeon | reverse complement strand
GCTGGATGCAATCATCGACGATGGAACGGGTGTTGTTGAACTGCGTTGGTATCGGCCAGGGGAATTACCTCCAATTGGAACCAATGTCACAATCATTGGAGATGTCATCAATTACGAAGGGCGTATGTGGGTACAAGCACTCGGGGCTGGAGCGATGAATTGGAAAGCCAGTGACATCCCCGATTCCCCACAATTATCAATATCCGATGTGGCTTTGAATCCGCAAGCCTACGACGGTGAAGTCATCCGAATAACCGGTTTCCTCTCGAAGTCCATCGCACCTGAGGTTGCGTTTGGTAACGCCAAACTCGGAGATCATCCGAACTACGGCAATTCGGAACACCAAATAGGAATGACAATCCATTCTGCCACCAACGAATGGATTGAAGCCGGCTCGAAAGTTACGGTCCAAGGTGTTCTTTCGTACCAACAACGGGAACTTCGATGGAATCTTGGAGTTCAAGGCCCCGACATTGAAATCGATAGAAATCACCCAATAGAGATACCGCTTCTCGATTGGTCCTCACAATCAACATGGATGTACTCCTCGGGGAGAACCGTGGATGTTGCTGGTACGCTATCTGTCGAAAACGACACCTGGGAATTATCGGGCTCGTCAGGCTCACCGCTCTGTGTGCTACCGAGTGACGATGACATCCGTGACATCGATACATTGGACGGCGAGGGCATTAAAATGCGAGGTAGGTTGGTTTGGAACACTGCAATGTCGGCTTGGTGTTTGGACAAGAGCGGCGAATCCAATCCCTCTCTCATCGCAACCTCATCAATCGACGATTTGTTGCTGATGCTCAGTGCCAATCCAACCGCAGTGCTGGATTCACCAAATCAGCACTACATGGTATCTGCTTACATGAAATACGCTATGGAACCAAGTGTCGAAGATGAGTCTGGTTATTTTGTTGATTCCTCTGGGTACACGCCCGGATGGACTAGTATTGCTGTAACAATTCCAGGACCTCGCTCGAGTTGGCTTGAAGCAGGGCAAGCGGTTGTTGCAAACGTGACAATTGCATGGGATGATGAAAACATGCGAGCAGAATTGTTGGTGCACAGTCTCGAAGAGGGTCAAAAAGCAAATCCAATGAACCTGTTGTGGAGCGACGGCGCAGTTGATTGGGGGTACGATAAAAACAAGATTGTGCGAATCAATGGTCTCGCAATGGAAGAAAATGGGACGTGGGATCTGAGCGAGCCGGGCAGTGACAAGCGGATTCTTTTGGACGCTGTTAACAACTGCATTGGTCTCGATGAACTTCATTTGGGAACGGCGATGGCATGGGAGGGTCGTCTACTCCAAGTTGAAGACGCAGAGAGCGTGAGCATGGTTTACACGTTGAGCAATGCTGATGTTGATGACAACGATAACGATGGTTTGAGTAATGCCCTCGAATCCGCTTTTGGAACCAGCTCCAACAGCGAAGACAGCGATGGTGATGGAATCGGCGATCGTCAGGAATACATCGACCAATCATAGGTGATGCAATGATCGAGGCATACTTCCATGAACTGTGGTGGCTTCTAGGCGCCCTGTTTTTTGGGGTAATGCTCGGGTCACTAACCGGCTTAATTCCAGGTTTTCACGTCAACAATGGTGCACTTATTTTGCTGGCGGTTTCGCCAGGGTTGCGCGAACTTGGAATCCCCCTCTCTGCAGTTGCGGCAATTATCGTATCAACCGGAACCGTGCACACATTTCTGAATTACATTCCATCGGCATTGATTGGAGCACCGGACGGGGATACGGCTCTGTCTTTACTTCCCGGGCATCGTATGCTGTTGGCCGGAAACGCAGCACGAGGTGTCGCTTGGTCTGCAAGAGGATCGCAATTGGGGCTTTTCTTGTCCCTGCCGCTAATCGTTGTTGCCCGAATCGCTTTCGGACCTGAACTCGATTGGTACAATGGCTTGCGTAACTGGCTTCCAGTCATCTTACTGGTCATTTCACTGCTGTTGCTTGCAACCGAAACAACCCGACTCGATTGGCCAAAATGGGTGCAAAAACTGACTGGAAAACGACTTGGAAACGACAGCCGTTTCGCGGGATTCATCGCAGCAACCGTATTTTTCCTACTTGCAGGTCTGTACGGTTGGGCAGTGTTTGAGTTACCTGTCGATAGCCCAGTGGGAATGCCTTCACCATCGCTTTTGCTGCCAAGTTTGGCTGGTTTGTTCGGAATTGCAAATCTACTGGACATCTATGCAACGACAAGCCATCTTCCCCCGCAGAGGGAAAACTGGGATCTCCCGCCTGCGAAGCCGCTCATCGCACCATGTTTCTGGTCCGCAGTGGCTGGAGCAAGCATGGGAGTACTTCCCGGAATGACTGCTTCTCAAGCAACTGTTCTGGTTATGGGTGGTCGCAACGTGGCTGCGAAGGTCCAAGGAAAAGAAGGATATGGAATGGACTGGGAGACGCGGCGTCTGACCGAACTCAGCGATGATGAACTTCTTGAAATTGCGGTTGCAGAAGCTGAAGAAGGGTACGAAGGGCCTCAAACAAAACAAGATTTAGAGGTGATTGCAATTTTGTCTGCAGTCAACACTGCTGTTACCGTGATGGTTCTTGGATTCCTCTACATCATTGGACGATCTCGGTCTGGAGCGACGCTTGCCCTGAAAATGATGTATCCAATCGAAACATGGAATTCTTCTCAACCGACGGCCGATTTCGTTCGTTTGCTTGCCGTCACCCTTGCAGCTGGAATTATGGCGATGCCAATCATGAAAATTGTTGGTAAAGGCATGCTCCGGCTTCACGCAGCAATCCCATTGCAATCCATGGTTATGGGAGTCATTATTTTCGTTACTGCACTTGTTTGGCTCTCCACTGGGTTTGTCGGCATTGGTGTACTAATTGTTGGAACCATTCTCGGACTAATGCCACCTCGAATTGGTATTCGAAGGAGTCATGGTATGGGAATCATCCTGGTACCTATCATGATTTACACCTTTGCGCAGATGGCTGATAACTTCGGTTTCATCTGAAATTCAGAGGTTTCTACGTACCAAAAGATATGAGGGGGAAGGCGCTGGGTCTAAGTGTCGATGCTGTATGCGATTTGAGTCAATTTTTCTTATCACCCTGATGCTTCTTGTTCCCGTGACACACCTGGTCGGCCCGGTGGAAGCAACATCTGCTCGCAGTCAACCGTGTGGAGGTACGATTTGCATCAACGAGGTCATGCCGAACCCAAATGGCTACGATGATGCAGCATGGCCAAACGGTGAGTGGTTGGAACTGCACAATTCGGGTACATCCTCCGTCGATGTTCGCAACTGGTATTTTTCGAACAAAGCGGCAAAGACGCTAACGCTTAACGCCGCTTCAATTGTTGGCTTTGACTCGAACAATGCATCAACCTACACAATTGCACCCGGTGATTACATGATTGTCGCTCGCAACGCCTCAACCAACTTTTATGTTGCAAATTCGAATGATTTTATGACCCTTTATGACGCGACCAGTGGATGGGTCGATGAAGCTACTTGGAATTCAAGTTCCAGTGGAGTAAGCCTCGAGGAGGATCCATCCGACCCTTACAACGACTGGATTCCTACCTCAAATCCAACACCTGGCTCTGCAAATCCCACAGGTGGAGGAGGTACAGGCGGACCTGTGTACGCTCAGAGCGATGTCATCATTAACGAAGTTATGGCAGACCCGTGGCCCAGTTATGACAACGGAACCTGGCCCGGTGGAGAATGGGTTGAACTTTACAACAACGGTTCTTCCAGCATCGACCTTGCTGGCTATTGGTTGCAAGACCTTGCAGGAAACACGATTCCGTTGGATGAAAATCATCTAATTGGCGCAAGCACTGATGCTTCAACATTCTTCATCCTTCCACAGGAAACCAGAGTTGTATCCGTTAACGCCTCAACAAACAGTGGCGTTCTCAACAACGGGCAAGAAACCTTACGATTGTATCTTGCAAACGGTAGCATTGCCAGTGAGGTTATGTGGAATTCAAACCAACCCGGTTTTTCACTTGAAGCATCACCCAGCGGAGGAATGTGGCAGTACTCGACCTATCCAACACCGAATGCATCGAATGCACCCTCACTTGATGCGATAACGGCAATCGGAGATGTCAAACTAAACGAGCTGATGCCTGTTAGTACATTGGACGGAGGGTCTGCACCCGAAGGAGAGTGGGTCGAGTTCTACAACACAGGAGCGGTTGATGTCGATCTCAATGGATGGTCAATCATTGATGGCATGGGCAACGTCACGTACCTTGATCCTGGCTCAATTGTTGCCAACAGTTCGCAGGGAAGTACAAGCATAAAAGCCGGCGAGCGACGTGTTGTTGAATTCACCAGTGAAACCCGCCTATGGGATAATCACAATCACCTCGTTGTGCGCGATGCTACTGGAACCATCGTTGACATGGGACATTACACCACCAATTACGGAGCAAATATCTCGTTGTTGCGTGGACAAAACTATCACGATCCTTGGACTCCTTCAATCTCACCATCGCCTGGACAACCCGAGCCAATACCCACACCGACCACGGGTGAGGTTCGAATCACAGAGGTATTGCCGGATGCTGTTGGAAGCGATTCCTCCTCGTATCCAAACGGTGAATGGATTGAAATCCAAAACATGGGGATGGATGAAGTCGATGTTGCCGGCTGGAGGTTCTCTGCTGCGAGTCGAACCCTCATCCTGCACCAGTACAACATGCCAGCCAAATCAGATACTGTTCTTCAGCCAGGAGAAACAACGCTGATTGCGCTCAACGGAACGTCCCAATTCTATCTGAAACACACAACTCCGGACCAGATTTTCCTCTACGATGGAAACGGGGCGCCAGTTCACTCAGCGCAGTGGACCCACACGCTCGAGGGCGTCTCAATGATTAACAACACCGAACCCCATGCAGGAGCTGGCCCATCCGGTACAAATGCTCCCTCCTCTTCAACCACGTGGGGAGTGGATGACTGGGTCAACAGCGCTTGGGCAAGTCCGGGTGAGGAAAATCCGATCTGGCCGGCTTATTCCGGTCCCGAGAATCTCCTTGTAACTGAAATCGCAACCTCGTGTGATCTGCCATCGTTTGAACCTGCAGCCGATTGGATTGAGTTGTACAATACCGGCGTTTCTGAGGTAAATTTGAGTCGTTGGATACTGAGTGCGGATTACTCCGTGAACCCACTGATGGGACTCCAATTCATCGACGCTAGCATGCTTTGGGAGTCGACCTCAAATGATACGATTCTGGCTCCGATGAGTCGTATTGTTGTCGAATTACAACACGACATCTTTGGTCCAAATTTGGAAGATGTCAGCAGCATAAATCTGTTGAATCCAGACGGAGAACTTGTCCTAACCATCGCTCCTCCGGCTTCATCACTCAGCACGAATTGCGCAACCTATGGGTACAATGCAACCAACGCCGAATGGCTCGAATTCATGTGGCCAACACCGGGCTCGCCTGAACCAGATGCAACAATGTTGGCATCACTCGATGACATCAAATTCAGTTCCATCATGTGGGATGGCGTTTCTTCGATCTCGACGGAACTGGAATTCTTTGAATTGACAAACATAGGAAATGAAACCGCTGTTCTCAATGGTTGGTCCGTACGAAGAATTGCCTCCGATGGAACATCCTTTGAATCCGACATCACGAACTTGCAGTTGAACGCTTATTCATCCCTGAAGCTGTCGAACGATGTGTCAGCATTGGAATTGTTCGAAGACGGTGAAATCGTTGACATGGGTATGGTGATGGAGAATCCAATTTACCTTCTCGATAGCGGAATGGCATTGCAACTTATCCACCCAACAGGGATGGTCGCCGACACGATTGTTTACAAAAATGGCCCCGTGGAAAGCGAAGGTTGGAGTGGAGTTTCTCTTTCAGAGCCAGTAAGTGGAATTGACAATCTCATTCTCTACCGTGGCGACGGATGTGGAGTAATGACCGATACGAATCAATCCATCGACTGGCACCAACGCTGGGGACGATTGGGTGCGAGTGATTTCTGCGGAGAATTAGGATTCGATGATGCAACATCAATTACACCGCTCATTGCTCCAGAGCATGGGCTGATGGATTTGATGAATTGGATTGATGGGGCGCAAACATCCCTGCACCTCCATTTGTACATACTGCAATCGAGTGAATTGACGCAAGCACTGATCAATGCACACATCCGTGGTGTTGATGTTGTTGTTGTACTGAACGAACCCGAGGATTGGTGGAAATCCAACGACAAGCAAGCACAAGAGGCCTACGCTTACGCCCTCAAGGAAGCAGGTGTGAGTGTGCATTGGTTCGGCGGAACCGGTGATGATCCGTATCTCTACTTGCATGCCAAAGTCGCCGTTCGGGACAACGCCTCTGTATGGATTGGCTCCGGAAATTGGAAGCCTTCATCACTCCCATACGATGGTGACAGAGGCAACAGAGATTGGGGAATCATCGTCGACAGCCAACAACTCGCAAACAATGTGAAAATGAAGATGGCCTTTGATGAGCGTTCCATGTATCTACAACCTGTTTCAACAATTCCTCCTACAAATTCCTACTTCATTCCTGACGCTCGCAACATCAGCCAACAAACCACAGCACAGGTCTACAGTGGAACATACAGCGGACAGTTGTTGACGTGTCCTGATGATTGTGTCGATGGATTAACTGAAATGATTGAATCAGCCGACAATGAGATCCTTCTCTCCTTGCAATACCTCGACCTTAATTGGAAGTGGGGTTGGGGTGAAAATCCCGTCATTTCTGCTCTCGAGGAAGCTGCGACAGAGGGAGTGTCAATCCGTTTAATCATCAATGGTGCCTATTTGGATGAAGACATCCAAGACGTTGTTGACCGCATCAACAATGACTGGAACATCACCAATGGCTGGGATGCTGCAGCCATCATCATGAGTGAAGATGATGATGTCATGAAACTCCACAACAAAGGCGCTATCGTCGATGGAGAATCCGTTCTTATCTCCAGCATTAACTGGGGTGATTCTGCAATGGTTCGCAATCGTGAGATGGGTCTGATCGTTACCTCTACCGAAGTTGCAGCGCCGTACATTGATTCGTGGTATGCCGATTGGACCCGACTCGACAATGTCACCGACTCAGACAACGATGGCATGCCAGACATTTTTGAGGTCAATTTTGGGCTAAATCGAACTGTTTCGATGCACAATGGTCTCTTGGAAGCCGAAGCTGACAACGACAATGATGGTCTTTCCAACTTGGATGAATACACGCTCGGTGGTCACCCACTCAACCCGGATACCGATGGTGATTGCATTCTTGACGCAGTCGAGGTAAGTTGGGCACAAGCCACAGCTCTCGACCCATCTGTAAGCGATGTGTCGCCGCACGATGCAATCAACCTGGCTGATGCAGATGGAGATGGAATCAATGAGGCGGATGCCTTGGGCTGTGACCTTGGGGGTGTCGAGCCTGTGGATACAAACGACAACCAATCGGACGAGCCAACCACCGATAATGACGGAGACGGCGTACTCAATTCGAATGACGATTGTCCGAATACACCTGAAAACACTCCAACCGACGTGACAGGTTGTTCATCTGAGCAGCGAAATCAAAAAGCAGGTGATGCAAGCGGAGAAGCGGAGGAAGGGTTCGGAGAGACCTTCATGCTCCTACTGATGGTTGGAGGCCTGCTTTTGCTAATCGGAGCGGTGTACGGCATTGTCCAATCTCGCAAGGAAAACGAAGCCAGAAAAGATTGGGTCACCGATCAGCACATCGACGATGTTGTTGGTACCGATGCACAATGGGAGCAGCCTGTGCTGGACGGACGAAATGAGGATACGACATCACCACTGACAAAGGAGCTTGAGCGATTCCCGGGTTGGGATGAGACGATGCTGCAGCAATATCTTGACCACGGTTGGACGTTGGACCAGTTGGAAGAATACTATCAACAACAGGTCGCTGAACAAGGATGACTCGCGTAACCTTCACAAAGGACCTGCTGTTAGGACTGTCATGGCATACAACTCGACGATTCCAGTCTTCCAGCCAAAATTCTGGAATTCAATTCAAGGTAACGACCGAATGACGTTTGAAGGTACACTGCAAAAAATTGCGATTCTCTTTGGGCTTGCGACGTTGAGCGCCGTTGGTTCTGTCGCTTTAGGCTTCATCATGCCCGGGCTTCTGTATCCAATGATGTTGCTTGGTATGTTTGGCACCATGGGAATGGGAATCTATCTCTGGTTTTCTCGACCCGTGGAGCCTGTTGGATTTGTGATGGCATATGCAACACTTGAAGGACTTTTTATTGGGCCTCTTACATTGGTTTTCGAAATTATGTATCCAGGAATCGCAATCCAAGCCGGTCTTGCTACCTTAGCGGTCGTTGCATGCATGCTTACCATTTACTCAGTTGGAATTCTCCGACCAACACCGACATTTAACAAAATCGTGTTCACGCTTGCAGGTTCGATTTTCTTGGTTTACATGATCAATGTATTCCTCATCTTCCTCACCCCTTGGACCATTCCATTCCTCCACTCGTCTGGGCCAATTGGAATTGGAATCAGTGTGTTCATCATCGTTGTTGCATCGATGATGCTTGTGTCTAACTTCGGGATGATCGATGCTGGTGTCCGCATGGGTGCCCCAAAACAACAGGAGTGGTGGGGTGCCTTCGGCGTGATGGTCACCGTCATCTGGTTGTACTTCGAGATGCTACGCTTGATGGCAAAACTACGTGATTCCAGGTGATTCGTTGACTCGCCCATTGCCAATCGCTGATCTCAGTGATTTTCTGTCGGGAGAGGAACATCGAGTCCAATCATTTATCCAAATTGTTGGAGATTCGCTTGCCGACATTGGCTTCTTCGCACTCACCAACCACGGGATTGATTTGTCCCTAATCGAGGAGACATACGAGCAAGCTGAGGCTTTTTTTATGCTCGATGATTCGGTGAAACACTTGTATGCTAAACCTGAGATTTCACACCAAAGAGGATACACTGCGTTTGGCGTTGAACACGCCAAAGACAATCCTGCACCAGATCTGAAAGAATTCTGGCAAACAGGACGTGGCCAACAAGGAAGTGAAACCGATATCAAGTATCCAATGAACATCTGGCCTGACGAGCACACTCCATTGTTTGAGCAAAAAGTCGATGCGTTGTACAATAAAATGGAAGCCATCTCAAATCAACTGCTTTCAGCATGCAGTATTTACCTCGGAAAAAACGAGAATTGGTTGCCCGAAATGGCGAGTAAGGGGAACACAATCATGCGAATAATTCACTATCCACCGCTCGATTCATCGACACCTGAAGGAGCCGTTCGGTCTGCTGCTCATGAGGACATCAATTTCATCACGCTGCTCATGACTGCAACCGCTGCAGGACTTCAGGTGATGGACCATGATGGAACCTGGATTGATGTAGAAGGAAATCATGAACAAATCATTGTCGATTCGGGTGACATGATTCAGAACCTGACCAATGGGTTGTTCAAATCGACGACGCATCGCGTCGTTAATCCCGGAGATCCAACACAACGACGATTCTCTATGCCAATGTTTGTTCATCCACGAAATGAAATTGATCTTGCTCCGCGTCCTGAATACATCCAACAGACCAGTGGTTCAGCAGATTTTCCTTCAATCACAGCAGGCGAATATCTTCATCAACGCCTTGCTGAAATTGGTTTGGCTTCGGTCCATGAGGATTGATTGCGATGCACATTCCGAGATTGCTCGCAAAAAAGCGAGATGGGCATGCACTCGAGCAGAATGAAATCGAATGGTTCATTCATCATCTCCATCAAATTCCGAATGAACAAATTGGAGCATTCCTCATGGCGTGTCAAATCAATGGACTAAATGCTCAAGAAACAACCTATCTCACCAAAGCTATGCTCGAAAAAGGTGAATGCCTTCCCAAACAAAACGATGCAGTTGACAAGCACTCAACCGGCGGAGTAGGTGACAAAATGAGCCTCATCCTCGCCCCTGCCTTACGCGCATGTGGTGCAGTCGTTCCAATGCTCGCAGGTAGGGGATTGGCACACACGGGAGGAACGATTGACAAATTGGAATCCATACCCGGATTTAACACCGGATTAACGATCGAAGAAATGATCAAAAATCCATGCTTCATTTCTCGACAAACTCCTGAAATTGCACCAACTGACTCCATTCTTTATGCGATTCGAGATGTAACAGCCACAGTACCATGCATTGGATTGATTACAGCATCAATTCTTTCAAAAAAGGCTGCGGAGGGAATCCAATCGCTCGTCCTCGACGTAAAATTTGGAAGAGCTGCATTCATGCAGCATTCCGAGGATGCTCGGGCACTCGCTGAATCGATGGTCCGGGTTGGAACGGAACTCGGTATCGAAGTGGTTGCCCAACTTACGCAAATGGATCATCCGATTGGGGACATGCTTGGAAACAGTCATGAAATTGTTGAAAGCATCGACTGTCTGAAAGGTGTTGGCCCGGATGATACCATGGAACTGGTACATGCGCAAGCCAATGCACTGGGATTTGACATTACAGAAGTCATTTCAAACGGTTCAGCCCTTCATGAGTTCAAAGCAATGCTTGAACGTCAAGGCGTTGATTCTTCCATTGCCCAGCAGCTCATTGATGAACCTTGGAGCGTCTTACAACGAGCTCCACAGCAATATACAATGCACGCTGAGCAATCAGGATTTGTGGCTGATCTTGATGCTCTTGTCATCGGTCAAGTTCTTTGTGAGGCCGGTGCTGGACGGTCTGTCCAAGGAGCAGAGATTCACCATGGAATCGGCATCAGTATCCATCATCACATCGGATCGAAAGTCAATGAAGGTGATGCAATTCTTACGATGGATGGCCCATTCGGTATCGATGTTCAGTTGATTGATCGACTTAAGAATTCGATTACCATATCCGATTACCAAGTCGTTACAAGCTCAAGAATTCTGGAAACAGTAACAATTTCACACTGCTCTACGAGTTGAATTGATGGAAGCCATCATAAAGGAGATGTTGGTCATTTAACTCGCCGATTTAGCTTAGCTGGTGGAGCGTGGGACTGTTAATCCCAAGGTCGTGGGTTCGAGCCCCACAATCGGCGTATCTCATCAAATACAGTACAAGGAAGGTATGCGGTTTCAGAAACAGTCTGCAGTGGTTTATCTTGCTTCTACTCATATTAAAGCCCGCCTTCACGATA
>JAKUNY010000037.1 GCA_022451765.1 Candidatus Poseidoniaceae archaeon | reverse complement strand
AGTGTCCACTCTGCAGTCTAATTCTTGCGACGACGATGACTCGTGCGACAAGACATTCTCAATCTCGCGTCGCACATACCCGTCGAAACATTTCGACGCTCTGACCGCTTGACGTACCAATGGCATGATGGTCGCAGAGTTCAGGCTTAGTTTTCCCTTTCTGAAAAGCAATTGTTGCATAGCCTTCAAAGACCATCGGCAGATGTCTTCCCTCATGCTGAATGTCAAGTTGGAAGAACTTCCAATGCCAACAACAGACCGATCCATTGATCGTCTGGTTGGTTGGTTTGTTGAATCGTTTTGTTTTGTTCGTCGGAAGGGGGATGCAACAGCGGACTATGGTTCGGCATCACCGATACATCGTATGCTTAGGGATCATTTCTTCTCGCAACCAACCAAGTCATGGGATGCGCAAGAATTGTCCGATGAACTGGCGATGACGCCTGCTGCATTGAATCACCACTTATCTCGGCTCAGCCAATCTGGTTTACTCTCCTACACAAACGAAGGAAAAGGGTGGAGGACTTACATTCTCCGTGGAGGGAGTTTGTCTCGTTCGCTTGAATTATGCTTTTCTCAATACGGATTAATTCTGGAACAAAAAATGGATCAACTTGGTGTGAGCTGGAATCGAGAAGGTTTGGCTCTGGAGAATGAAATTGCAGAGGAATCGCCTCTCCCGCTCAACCTGAGTATCACCGACTATCGGCCTGAGCAGGAAGGCGCATCGGAGTTAACTCAATGGATGGCTGATTTTGGTTTACTTGGTGACCGGCCCGGTAATGAGTTACTCAAGAATTCGGTCTCTGAACAACTGTTTACTCTTCTCCTCAACACTGGAAACCCTATCTCATTGGATGATGCGCATGAGCAATTCGGTGGACAAAAAGCTCGGCTGGGTAGAATTCTTGAACGGTATCGAGCATGTGGATTGGTTGAACGGATACCGCGAACGGATCGACTCGGATCCGCATTGTGGTCTGCAATGGTCACACAGCATCAGCGCCGTGGTGAAGACTGGCTTCTCAAAAAAGGAGGTTTCATGCGGCTCATTCCTGAAAAGAATCACAACGCATTGCTTCAGCCACTCAGTAAAGGTAAACTCACCATCGAAATGGTCCAGAATTCCATGCAAAACATCCGAGCTTCGGATCAAATGCTTTTGCTCAATCTTCTCGGCGGACGGTTACCGCTGGGTTACCGACTCATCGGTATTTCAATTGATGATTCAAAACAGAACATCACTGCTCGACTCGCCCGATTGTTACGAAGAATCCGACGAGTCGGCACGATGATTGAAGAGGTCTTGACTACGGGCGATGAACGATGAGCAACCTTGGGTTTGACACCTACGAGCCTTGGTCGGGAGAACAGCGCCCACTTTATTTGGCTCCGATGGCTGGTGTTTCAGACCTTCCGTATCGCTTGCTTGCAAAGGAATGTGGGGCTGACATCACCATCACTGAATTCACCAACAGTACAGCGTTGAGTAGGGAAGCAACCGCTTCATGGAGGAAAATGGAGTCTGATCCGAGGGAACAACCCTTCATCCCACAAATCTTTGGAGGTGAAATGGATGACATGGTAAAGGCAGCAACGATGTTGCAAGAGTCAGCGGATGTGATCGACCTCAATTTTGGATGCCCTGCACCTAAGGTCACCAGCATCTGTGCCGGAGCTGCGCTGATGGGTGAACCGCAGAGGCTTGTCACGATGGTAGAAAACATTGTGGAAGCTGTTGATGTTCCTGTCACTGCGAAAATGCGCCTTGGTACTGGCCAAGGTCCAAACAATGCGGTCAACATTTGTCAGTCACTGGAAAAGGTCGGTGCACAACGATTGTGCATACATGGAAGGACGCTTCGCCAGCGATACTCAGGTATTGCTTATTGGGGAACCATACAAACAGCGGTCAATGCAGTTGAAGTCCCAGTCGTTGCAAACGGAGACATTACCGATGCCAATAGTGCACGATTGTGTTTGGAACAAACCAATGCCTCAGGACTTATGATAGGGCGCGCAGCGATTGGGCGACCAGACGTCTTTGCTCAAATCAAGGTCGGGCTTGGTTGGATGGAAAAAGAAGAGTTACCTTGGGTCAGTCAATACGAAGGTGAATGGGATACATTGTCTGAAACTTCCCAAGCTTTTGCCTCTCGTAGATGGTGTTGGGATCGCTACATTACGCTGTGTCGAGAGACCACAGGACTTGCGAAACAAACAATGCAGCGACATGCCATTGCATTCTCAAAAGGGTTACCAGGTGCAAAATCAGTTCGCACGTTAATGCACGAACTTACTGATGTAAATGAATCCGCACAAGCGATTTCAGAATTCTTGAAACCGATCTCAGAAGGTTGACTTCCATTCTTCGAGATCGTTGGCCTCTGCCCACGCCTCGTCTGTGGTTTCACCACGTGACTTGAGCACTTCTCGGGAGAGAAGCCAATAAATGAGAGCAAGAGAATGTCGACTCTTGTTGTTTGCAGGGAGTGCAACATCGACGTTTCGGAGTTTGTTGTTTGCATCGACAAGCCCAACGATTGGCAGTCCTGTGTTGACAGCCTCTCGAAGTGATTGCTGATCAGAGGCTGGGTCTGTAACGAACAGGATGTCTGGTTCCTTGTACGAGCGGAGAGCTGGATTTGTCAAGCTTCCAGGAATGAATCGGCCAACTGCTGAATTTGCACCGATTGCTTCAGCAAACATTCGAGCAGGTCGCTGTCCGTATTGACGAGCAGAAACGACCATGATTTGCGATGGTTCGTATCGGTTCAAAAAGGAAGCAATAATGCGGATACGGTTGTCGGTCTGGTTGAGATTGAGAAGGTAAAGACCATCAGAATTGACGGTATCGATGAAACGGCTCATGTCGGCACTCTTCTGCTTTGTTCCGATGTTGACACCGGATTCTTCGTAGAGTTCTAGTGGAATCAGGAGCTCCGTTTCTTCAGACATAATGGTGCCTCAGCAAGCAACCGACCTGAACCCTCTTCTTAACCGCTTCGCATCATCTCCAAACTACGTCTTTGACGTAAGAAGGGGAAGAAATCAAATCTGTGTGGATAAAAGATGAAATTATGGGGGGCTCTTTTGCTAATGCGAAAAGAGGCCCTGAGGGTTATTTTCACGACAGATCTGGGACGCCGTTGCCAGTAAGCGCAAGCGATTTGGAACGATTCATGTATTGCCCTCTTTCATGGCAACTTGCGAAAGAAGGAGCATCTGGAATTGGTGAAGCCGTTGAAGAGGGTGTAGAAAAGCACAAACAGATACACAATGAAATGAGTGATTTCCAGACAGCACTGATTCGTATGCGTCGTTCTTTGCTCATTTGGTCATGGTGGTACGGAATCATCATAGCCTTCATCATCGATTCGATCGCCTTAGTCTACATCGACGACTTCATCAACTCACCAATTGAGTTTGCAAGGATTTTATCGATGTGGTCGGTCTCTTGTCTTATTGCTGCAGTTCTTTCCATTGCCTTGCCGTGGCGTCAGTGGTTCAACATTGAACGCAGTATGAGAGAAATTCGAGACATTCGAAATCGATTTGCCTCAACAGGTTTGGAGCCCACATGGAGCCCAATTGGCTTCCTTGGCGGTTGGTTTTCAGCAGGCAAAACCGAGGCAGGTCTTTTGCTCGCAACCATTGTTATTGGCATCCATGCTATTGCTCTGGTTGCTGCTGAAAACCGAAGTCAAGCTGGTTTTATCCTCATCGTAATTGCCTTCATCTGGACATTTTTTGCTACTTGGCAACTCCAGCGCTCTCTCAAGGCAGAAAATGAGATGATTTCAAGTCGAGAGAAAGCAGGTCTTGATGCCGGTACTGAGCTGATTTATTCAGACGATGAGAAGACCAGTGAACTTCTGGTTGACGACGTTTCAGGACTACGTGGGCGACCCGACCAAATCGTCATCATCGAGGGTGAGTTTATTCCTGTTGAGCAAAAGACCGGTAAGGTGCCCAAGAAACCTCATCAATCTCATCGTCTACAAGTGCTTGCATACATTTCACTCGTTGAATCAAACACCAAGAAATCGCCTCCTTATGGCATTTTACGCTACGGAGATCAGGACATTCACCAAGTCTTTTGGGACGAGCATTCCAAACGACATCTCCAGGAGAACATCATTGAAGTTCAACGACTGATGGTCGAAGGCGGTGCCAAACGAAATCACGATCGTGAAGGAAAATGCCGCAACTGCAGTCGCAGATATGCTTGCGATGAATCGCTTGTTTAATCGACGACACAAGCGTCGTCTTGTGGATAGATGGTACAGGTCCGAGTGACGTCAACGCTGAGAAGGAAATTGTCTTGTTCCGTGAGGAATCCACCACCCGTGCCTACAACCTCAATGTCCCATTCTCCTGAGACGAATTTGCCGCCGAGTTCTGGTTCGATAAGAACGTAAGGTGCTGATTTTGTTGTGTCATGTGTGGCGTTGTACTCAATTTTCCCATTCGGATCACGAATCGTGACTTCGACTTCACGTATATCGAAAATGGCAGGAGCCAGATCACGAATAATTTCTCCGGCCATTTCCGTTTTGAAATAGACACCGATTCTCGTTACTTCTGAATCTATGGTGAACTTTTCATTCCATTCGACGTTAACTTCAGCATTCGAGAAATAATGTTCGATAGCAGTTGTTTGAATGTCCGTATCTTGCTTTACATCTCCACGAAGATGCTCCATGAGCTCTCTTCCCTGAAGCAAACCTATGCAGCCTGATGTTGAGATGAGGAGCATGGTAAGAGCCAGAAAGGCGGCTAACATCCTCTGCTGCATGGTTAGACCCAATCAACTCAATGATATGAAAATCACCCCGTCGTGGGGAAGTGTTCAAACGGGGGATGCGATTCAAACACATTGCCTGAGTGACGCAACAATGAATCCGAGCGCAAGCGATGACGAACCCTATGAGTGCTGACAGGCATCCATCACTCGAATTTTGCACCACACGTTGGGCATTCCTTTGCATCAGCAGGTACGATAGCACCACATGAACCACAATTTGCCGTCTCGACTTCAGGCTCCGACGCTCGCTTCCGACGAGGTCGACGACGCGGTTTTGCGGTTGGAGTCTTGTCACTGTCTTAGACAGTGAATGGTAATTCAGTATCATCCTCAAAAGCAAAGTCCGCACTCGCTTCAGTAATCTCATTTCCAGCGAGTGAACTGTCTGTAAGGCCCATTCCAACAACAACCTTCTCCCCAGGCATAACGCCTTCCTCACCCGTCAACTCAAACAAGTCGCTACGTATATCGGCATCGCTGGCGGATAGCGTCGTCCAAGCAGCTCCGTCTCTGTCCTCTCCATCGTCTTTGAGCGATTTCATCTTGTCCTTTGATGGCAAGAAGGCATCTAGGTCATGGCCTTCAAAGGATTCTTGAACCGTCTTCAAGGTTGGAACAACTTGGTTTTGCATTTCTTCGATTTCCTCTTCGGTCATGTCTTCCATTGCGATTTCATCTGCGTTTCGCAAATCGTAGGCTGCGGTAACTTCTTCCTCAGCAGCGACAACGTTCTCATCCCATTCGTCCTCGAGGTTCGATTCATCATAACCAAATTCTTTCACTGCATCAGCAAAGTCCTCTGAACCACTAACAATCTCATTTTCATCCTCTTCAGGTAACGCAACAACTTCTTTCTCTTTTGGAACATCACGAACACGACGCTCTCTGCGTTCGAAAAACGAGGAAACATCTTGCTCAGTACCACAATACGGACAGTTTTCCATCAGGTCGGGAATCGATTCACCGCATGCATGACAATCGTGGAATTGCGATCGTGCTTTCCGTAGATTGAACGAACAATGCGGGCATCGATCTTCATGACCCTCAAGTTCACCGTCGCAAGCAGGACAATAGTTGAAAATATCACGTTCGACTTCTTCCTCTCGCTCACGAGTCAGGAGAATAGCACCAACCAAAACACCGATGAGAGCAAGCGCACCGAAAAGCATGAGAATTGCAGTGCCGGTTCCATCGCTGTCCCCGCCATTGGCAGTGTTTCCATCAACCATTGCAGTAGAGAATGAACGCTCAAATGTACTCACAATCATCGGATCGGATGGAATTAACTGAACAATCGACATCTTTCCAGAGGCGGTAAAGGTGCATGAAACCTCTTCTCGATCACCTGGGTTTTCAATAATTACATTCGTTGAGGACCACGTTGTTTGGCTATTTTTGCAAGTGAAAGTGATGTCTCCAGTACCACGAGTGGATCGAACATCCAAGGTCATGGTGTACTCTTCACCCGATTCGAGAGGGAACGTTGCTGCTTCACCTTCCTCATCGAGCAACATCATTGAGTCTGCATCCCAATCCAATTGAAGATTCGCTTCAACCAATACGTTTCCAGTAGCGACGCTGTTGGTCGGAACTCGATCATAGGAATTTGTCGAAACTTTCCACTGCACATTGATGTTTGCTGTGTGCTGTCCCAGTGCAGTTCCATGAGACGTTGTATACGTGTAGGTCTGACCTGAAGTGAGAACGATGAGTGGAGACTCAAATGTTTGACCCTCCCAAGTGTACAGGAACGTTCCTGAAACAGATACGTCCCCTGTATTTGTTGCTGTCATCGACCAGTCAACAAGCTCTCCTGCTGCTACTGTTGAACGGTTCGCAAGAGCCAGAGGATCAACGAATACGTCGGGGATTTCGGGGAGACTAAACGTTGCAATGAGCTCATCATTCTCGATGCTCTCTTGTGTAAAAGAGCCCGATGTGAATGGATCGATAACAGCCACTAGGGTATACTGCCCTGTCGGCATTCCGGCGATATCGGTACTCTCAACGGTTGTTGACCATGATTGAGTGCTGTACCCTGTTCCGGAGATTTGTACGTCGAACGATTGCAAGGAGCGGATGACTGAGGCACCCTCTCGGAATTGCAAAACCATTGGGACTGTTGTTGTTCCTTCACCGGCCTCACGCGCCAAAGTGCCAGAAACAGTCCAAGGACCAATCAGAGAGCCAGGTGTTTCCGTAATAGTCAGTTCACCATTGTGCGACAAATCCATGCGAGGCTCGACAATGAGGTCGATGAATACGGATTTGCCTTGTTCTGAGGATTCTTGGATTTCGTCTCGAACATCTGGCGTGATTTCAATCTGATAGGTTCCAGTTGATGGTGCTACGAAGGTTGTATTCACCCATGTCTCAGCACCTGCAGCAATGGAGTCGGTTGGAAGTTCAACATCGCTCATTGAACCTGGGAATCGGATTTCAAGATGAGAAGCAGCAGCATCGACGCTGCCGATGTTGGCAATCTTGGTGCTGAGTCCCACAGTATCACCAGAATGAATACCGGAGGATGGCGTCATTGTTGATTCTGCGATGTAAAGGCTCGGCAAACCTTGTACTGTGAAGGAATGGTAGAATTCTTGCGTCGGCCCGTTGTTGTATGAATAGCTAACCCATAACTTGTTTTCACCCTCAGCTAAACCATCCCATGTCGCAGATACTGTGGTGAAATCATCGGCAAGAATGTTGACAGTTGAGGTCAATAGACGTGTGCTTGGCGAGATAGCGTTTGCGTAAAACGAATATTCAACGTTGGCCGCAAGCTGAGAATTCGTATTTTGAAGCGTCAGCGAACCCGTGATTGAACCGCCCTCGGTCGGGCTTGCTGGTAGAATGCTTAGTGTAGAACTTGAGGCCTGCACTCCGTTGCTATCGTATGAATTTGCAGAAGCAATCGGTACGGATGCCAGCACAAGAAGAACACAACACACAGCATATGCGCCTCTCGCCATGGTATTTCGACGACATGCGAAGCACTTGAACCCATCTGGTCAGAATCACGCAAGACCGAGGTAATTCGCATGGAAGAAGGGGAGATTTGAAGGATGGTCGCATATCTAGGAAGACCATGGGAGGGAAGGCTGTTGCAGTAAGCCTCGTTGCCTTCCTCCTTCTCTCCATGCTCTCATTTTCACCGCCAATGGCGACTCACCTCGATCTGGATGCGAAATCGTATAACACATCCGCCGTGAACATCGTGTTCTCAAATGGGCCCGGTGAAGACGAATCTGTTACTGGTTTGAAGACCATCACATTCAGTTTATCTGGCACAGGTACCATCGACTCTATTTTGGTCGAAATCGCAGTGGTTGGAGGCCCCTACTCAGTGCTGACCAACCTCACTGGGTCTCCTTGGTTGTTCAATTTTGACTCAACCTCGTACACCAACGGCACGTATACACTTCGCGCCAGCGGATGGGATTCAGATATGAATGATGCAACCACAACAACAAGTGACGAGTTTACAATCGATAATCACATTCCTGAAATCACGGCTTTTACTGCCCTTTCACCCGATATTGGGACTGGTGCAAGCAGCACCGATCGGGCTTGGTTCAATGTCAGTCAAACCGGAACAATCGAATTCAGATACGGTATTTCAGATGATGATTTTGATCGAGCCTCCTTGCAAAATGTACCCGGCCCAGGGACTCCTGCTTCGGATGGTCCAACCTCTTTGGCATACGGCTGGGACTGGAGTACTGGCGCGTTTTCCGAAGGAACCTGGAATCCTCGACTAACGGTCTTCGATAATTCAGGATTGAGCAGCTCTGAAACGATTTTTATCGGTATTGACCGAAGCGGGCCAACAATGGGTGCCGTAGCAATTGGAAACGGGGCTTCATGGCAATCATCAACGTCCGTGATAGTGGATGGAATACTTGATGCGGCAAACGATGGGTCAGGAAGTGGTGTTGATTATGTCGAATTACAGATCGATGGGGGTACATGGACGTCGTTGTCGAGCAATTCCCACACCATTGACCTGAGCGAAGGCAACCATACAATCTCTCTTCGAGCAACGGATCGTGTTGGAAACATAGGGAACACAATCTCTGAAACGATTCGCGTCGATACCTCAATGCCGGAACTTGTTGGGTGGACTGTGGATGCGTTAACCACAGATCTGATTGGAACTGCAAATATTTCCTACTCAACGTACGATCTCTTGTCAGGTATCGATCTCAGTTCTGTATCATTGCAGTATGGATTTGATAGCAACGGCGTAGGGCAAACACCTGACCTCTCGGGCCAATGGTTGGAACTGCCAGGTTCCGGACTCGACCGTGGATTGGCTATGGCCAATTGGGCAACGAAATCTCGTCAATACCTCATGCTGCGGGCAACGATTGCAGATGAGGCTGGCAACACTGAAACAACGGAGGCTCAAGCGTTTCAAGTCATGCCCGGGCTGGACCTTTCTTGGAATACGACAGCAACAGATGTCGACCGTCTAGTGGTACGTCCAGGTGAGACCTTCGGAAATGTCGCCATCACTGGAGAATTGAGATCAAATCAAGTGTATGCTGGTGCGGTTGTCGTCAGTCTGGAAGCCGCTCCTGCTGATCGCAGTGCAACAACCCAGTGGACGGTAATGAACGTCCAAACATTACCTGCAGGCTCTCTTGGTGATGGTGTCGAAATCATTGAATGGTCGTACACAGTTCCAAACAGTGGCCAATATGATCTACGTGTTCGAATTGATCCAACAAACGTAATCGACGAAAACAGCGAAATCAACAACGATCATTACATGGTCGTTACCGGTGCAGATGTATCGAGTCCGGGTCTTGTTCCATCGTTTGCACCGACACTTAGTGCGTTGATTTTTGTTGGATTCGTTGTTGCGTTGCTCCAACAACGAGATTGAAAAAGAGTGGCGAGTGGCATTGATACATGCGACAAGGGTTGCCACGTATCCCCAAGGACAGAATTGCTGTCCTCATCGGCTCAAAAGGAGTGACAGCAAAAGCACTCCGGGAAGCATCAGGGTCCAAAGAATTCCACATTGATTCTGAATCCGGTGATGTCGAGGTTGTATGGGGAGAACCTGGTTCTTACGACCCAATCAAAGCAATGAAATTCCCGGATGTAATCAAAGCGATTGGACGAGGGATGGCACCAAATGCTGCAATTCGGTTGCTTGAAGACGGCAATTTCTTTGAAATGGTTGATTTGAAAGATTTCGTTGGTAAGCGATCTCATCAACAACGGCGGATTCGTGCCCGTATTATTGGAAGCCAAGGGAAGATTCGACGTTTGATTGAGAACCTCACCGATGTTGAGATTACAATTTACAAATCGACGGTAGTTTTGGTTGGAGATGCTGACGGCCTTGGATTGGCTCGACAAGCTATTGAAATGATTGCAGGTGGCTCAGAGCACGGCAGTGTACTCGCATTCTTGGAGCGGAGCCGCAAACGAATGAAGGTGGATAATCGATCCCTTGAATACATCGAAACACGTCAGGATGAAAGAAAGTCAGACGGATTTGATGGGCTAGTACCAGGACTTGCAGACATCTCCGAACGCCGAGGACGACGACTAAGAGCGAGCCAAATCGATCCGCAGGATGATGAAGCGGTCGAAGCGATGATGGAAATGGCAGAAGACGAGTCAGTCACGTGGGAAGAAGAGTGAATTACTCCTCTTCACGTTCTTCGACATGTGTTAGATCCATCTCAAGAACGTCGTACATCGCATCTGCAAGTTCCACAGTGATTCCGTTTTTGTTGGCCCACTCAACAAGACGTGTTACATCTCGTACGAGAAATTCCTTGGCCTTGGGGTGATTCTGAACCACACCTTGGCCTACGTCAATTACGACTGGAGCGTTTCCATGCCAGAGAATGTTAAACGGTGAAAAATCGCCATGGACAAGCTCAGCTTTTTGCCAAGAAACAGCAAGAAATTCGAGCATCTCGTTGTAAACAGCCTGAGGATTTTCAATTACGACATCCCGTAATTTTGGAGATGGTTGCGATTCTGTACCAAGGTAATCCATGACCAAGACGTTTTTGTGTATAGCCAAAGGCTGAGGTACAGGAAGACCCCATCTATGGAGTCGCATGAGGTTGCGGTGTTCTTTTCGAACCCATATATCAACAAGATCACGATGACGTCGGCGGAGGCCACCGAATCTTGGATCGCCCTCAATGTATTGCATCAGATTCTTGAATACTGCATTTGAAGTATGAAAAATTTTCACTGCCACACTTTTTCCTTCGATGTTCGTACCGTGGAAAACGTGGGCTTCTTTACCGCGCGCAACTGGGAAATCAAGCGTATCCAACGCCCCAGCGTTCATCAATTTGAACAGCGACATGAGCGTTAATCGGTCGAATACCTGATCAAAGACACGACGATCTACCCAGTCATAGGTACCTGTCCCCATTGCGCCTTGTATGCGGTTTTCGATTTTCTTGAACATTCGTTTGTTCTTTTCTTCTTTCATCCAGTTGTACTGACTGTCTTTTTTTGCAAGATCTGAGATGAATTTCGAAGTGTGCCGGTTATCATGATCATCGTCGGCTTGCTCTTCCTTCGAACGTTGACGTCGCCCTCGCTTGCGACGTGTCTGCTTACGTTGGCGAGTACGTTCGGTTAACTCATCCCAGTCATCGCCAGAACGTGCCATGCCAAAACCCCTCGACCGTTTGTTTGTATTCCATGGACTTCAATCCTTTGCCTTTCAGGCGAACAAAGCATCGATATCGTCGTCATCGTCGTCGTCATCATCGAGCGGTTCGGGTTCTGGCATATCCTCGACAATCTGTTGTTCTTCGACCACTTCATCTTCATCTGAACCAAACATGTCATCAACA
>JAKUNY010000036.1 GCA_022451765.1 Candidatus Poseidoniaceae archaeon | reverse complement strand
CTGGCCACCACCAGGCTGCATTGCTCATCGAACCCGAGAATGTTATGCTGACGATATCGCCTTTGTAGGCATTGATTCGCCACCAATCCGTTCCATCGTTGGGTGAGCACCCATCCGGGTCACAGACATAACCGTTGGACGATACGCCATCTGTAAGCAGGTTCGAAGACGATTGTGAATCGTCTGCTTGGACCGATGGTATCATCGAAAGCAGCATCACGGCAAACATGCCAACAGCAATGCTTCGCCCGAGCATGTCTGTCCATGGGACGCTCCCGTTAAGAATAAAGCGCCGATTAGTTGAACCGCCCTAATGCTTCACGTAGCGCCGGTTCGAGGGTTTCTTGCTCAAATTTGTAACCAGATTCTAACAAACGCTTTGGATAGACTTTCTGCCCATCAAGAATAAGCGCCTTGCCCATCTGTCCAAAGAGGATTTTCATAACGAATCCAGGTGCTGGGGCAAACGCAGGGCGTCGGAGCACTTTGCCGAGGTTCTTGGCAAATTGTTTCTGTGTCACAGGATTTGGAGATGTAAGGTTGTACACACCGCTCGCTTCATCTTGGTTCATCAGAAAGTGCATTGCATAGATTTGATCATCCAACGAAATCCAAGACTGCCATTGACGACCACCCCCAATTGGACCCAAGGCTCCAAGTTTTGCTGGAAGCAGGATTTGTTCCAGCATGCCGCCTGCAGCTGTTTGAACAATTCCAGTGCGCATGAGAATGGTGCGGATTCCTGCATCTGAGGCAGCTGTCGTAGCATCTTCCCATTTCTTGCACATCTCAGCAAGGAAACCATCTCCGATGCTGCTGGTCTCGTCAAGTTCTTCGTCTCCTCTGTTGTCGTAAAAGCCGATAGCAGAGGCACACATGTAGACGCTTGGCGGGGACTCCAGCCCTGCGAGAGCGCTTGAAAGATTCTGGGTTGGGATGATGCGACTTTGGGCGATTAGTTTCTTTCGTTTCTTGCTCCAGCGCGTGTCGCCAATTCCAGCTCCAGCAAGGTGAATAACGACATCAAAGCCCTCAAGGGATCCTTCCAAGCTTTCCCCAGTCATATCATTCCAACGGCCGATCTTGTCTGCGTCTTGAGCGGCGTGCAGCTTGGTCGAGGGGCGCAAAAGCCGATGCACATCGTGCCCGTCCGTTTCAAGGAAAGCACCTAACTGGGTCCCAATCAGGCCGGTCGAACCCGTTATCAAAATACGACGTCGAGGCTGATCCTTGAACATCTGCTGTCGTGAAAGGTCTGCGAGAATTCTACGAGATCGGTGTTTAAACATCGTCCTTACTCTTGGCATGACCATTATCGGTGCACCAATCCTAGAGAAGAAATGAAACGGTAACCTCCAGTCAATTTTGTCATCAATTGTCATTTCATTTTCCCCGCCATCGACGAATTTATGGACATGATTCCAGCGACCAAATGGCCCTTTGACCATGTTGTCACAGAATTGTTCTCCCTCGACGTAGTCGTAGTGTTTCGCAACCCATCGTTGTGGAACGATGCCGATTTTCATTCTGAATTCAGTCACAGCCCCGTCTGTTATCCCACCAACCTCAACTGGACGGATGCCTTCCCAGTCTGGCATGATTCGACGCACGGCACCGGGTCTTGCATGCCAATTCCATACTGTTTCCCGAGAAAATGGGAACGTTGCAGTGTGTTCAAAAAGTGGCATACGCATCTCCTATTGTTAGGAATCTGCGTATTTTCGTATATAATCCTCAGTTTTGAACTTGCGTTGCGTGGATGCTGAGGTCATGTAGCGAATCTTTCCGAAGACTGATCGCTCAAACCATCCACGATCGAATCGGCCGAAGATCCAGAAGATTCCAGTGTACGAATTTGGGTCGCGCCCATCGAGAGCCCAGCGGTCATTAAGTCGAATAAGCCATTCACAAGCCGTCTCAGGATCTGGGCACCATTCGAGCACTTTCTTACCCCACAGCATTCGCAAATAGTTGTGGATGATTCCCTCTTTGCGCAGTTGCATCTGTGCTGCATTCCATAGAGGGTCGTGCGTCTCAGCTCGCTCAAGCTGCTCGAACGTGTAGAGGTATGGGCGGTCATCGTTTGCGTGCTCATCGAGGGTTTTCTTTGCCCATTCTGGGAGAGTGTCGAAGGAAGTGTGATCTGGATGTTCGTAGCAGTAAATGAATCCAAGTTCTCGCCATGTAATGACTTGGTCAAGGAAGGCTTCTGCACCTTCACTCATGCCCCACCATCCTGCTCTGCGACCGTTGTGAGGCGGTGTGATTTTCATTGGATTCCATTTCTGAGATTCCAATACTTCATGAACGATTTCAAAGGACGAAATGTGCCCGTAATGAAGCCAGGGCGAGAGGCCGCTGCCACCTTGACGCTCAGGGTGATTTCGGTCAATGTGGTACGAATCGAGTTTTTGCTCGATGAATTTTTTCAGTACCGTTCTGGCGGTCAGTGAGCCGCCACGACGGTCATCAATTGGTGGAACCTCATGGTCGATGTCGAGTCCGGCGAGCGCCTCGATTCCTTCTCGTGAGGCCTCAGAAACCCTCCATATGAATGCTAGGGGAGTCTGGGGAATTTCAGCATCCTTGAAACACTGCGTTGCAATCTGAGTGCCATCTGGCAAATCTTTCAAGAGTTTCAAGGGCTCAGCTTCGGGAGGAGATGCGATGAAATTCAGTACGTTTTTGTGGATATACCGTCGGAAGGAGTGGGCTGTTGAAAACGAGCGCTGAGGTGCCCTCATTGGAACGATGCCGTTGCTATCGATGCATTGCACTGAACATTGAACGAGCTTTTTTGCTCGCCTAGCAACATCCCGTGGCATGTAGGTTGGGAAATCGTCGATAACGACTGCAACTGCGTCTTTCGAGAAAGAACGCAAGAGGCCGCCTGCTTGCGCTTTGTTGGTTTCAACGTATGGTACGTATGTAACAGCGCTGGACTCGAACAACTTTCTGTTGTCAATCATGCCTTGGAGCACGAAAGTGTGAATTCGATCATTGGCCCACCGATGTCCAAGTGCCAGGCATTCTACAACAATGAGCGGAACGTTGTGTTCATTTGCGAGTACGATTGCGTGGTCGAGGGCGTGGTTCCATCGTGCGCGACGTGCACTCGTCATCCAGTAAACAACGTGTGTTCCACTGAGATTGAGTGGCTTGTCGTTCGCATCAATACGCAGAACGTCGATCATTGGACCACCTCATCAGAAAGCGTCATTCGACCGTCACTGAAGACAAGGTGGTACGGACGTTTTGATTCAGAGCTCAAATCAATGAGGGGCAACGAGGTGTTTTTCATAGCGACTTCTGCAAACCCTCGCATTGCCGCTGAAACCCATTGTAGTTCATCAAAGGTGTCTGGGGAGAAAAACTGGGCGTTGGCAATTTCGTCCTCTTGTGGACGTATTTCTAGATGGGCAGGTTCGACTTTGTAGCATATGAAAAGCCCCGCTCCACGTGGTGTTTTAGTGGTCCTCAAGCCTAAGAATCCAGAAATTTTGCCTTGGATGTTGGTTTCTTCTTCAAGTTCTCGAAGCACTGCATTTTCGATGGATTCATCGGGTTCAACGTGTCCTTTGGGCAGGCCCCAGCATCCTGCATAGGCCCCCTTGGCTTCTTGCACCAAAAGGATACCAGTGTCAGTGACAACCGCAGCAGCCACACCTACATCGAATGATTCTGCCACGTGTAAGATTCTTTACAACCACTATTTGAAGGACCGTTTAGAAAAATAGCACAATGCCTTTTGTTAGAAAACAGTCCTTTATACATACAACGTCGTTAAGGCAAAGCATGAAGGTTAACCCTACGCAAGAATATACTGCTGTACCAGCAGATGCAAAACTCCCTACCAAGTACGGAGATTTTCGAATTCGTTCGTACATAGATCCGAGAGATGGAGCAGAACATGCTGCGATCTACTACGGAGACATGAACGACCAAACGCCCCCACTCGTACGAGTGCACTCAGAATGTCTCACTGGAGACGCCTTGGGCAGTCTACGATGCGACTGTGGTCCACAGCTCCAGCACGCCCTGAAAACCATCCAAAAGGAAGGTCGAGGCATCGTCCTTTACCTCCGTCAAGAAGGAAGAGGTATTGGCTTGTTTGCTAAAATGCAAGCATACAATTTGCAAGACCGTGGGCTCGACACACTCGATGCAAACCTCGCCCTCAACCTACCGGCAGACGGGCGCGATTACAAAATTGCAGCTCACATGTTGACTGACATTGGGTATGACACCGTCCGACTCATGACCAACAACCCCGACAAAGTCGAGCAACTCGTGGAACACGGAATTACCGTTGTTGACCGAGTCGCTCACAAAGCCGGCATATGCACTGAAAACAAAGACTATCTTCGAACGAAAGCGTTGCGAATGCGCCACATTCTGCCCATCTGAGAGTGATACATGTGGCAGAAGTCATTTTGACAGCGGAGCGCCTCACATACACCGAGGCGAAGCGGGTGAGCAAAGATTTAATCGGCGAAATTGCTCCTAATTTCGTCCTAAACGACGACGCAGGCAACGTATTCGACAGCGAGAGCCTCAACGGATCGTGGAGAATTCTTTTCTTCTACGCAAAAAACGGGTCTCCGACATGCAAGCGCGGTTGCCTAACCTTCAAAGAACAACACGATTTGTTTGTCTCAGCAGGATGCAAAGTCATCGGAATTGGCGAAGGAACGAGCGAATCCCACGCCAAGTTCAAGAAGGAAATTGGCGGATTGCCATTCCCTCTTCTTGCGGATCCTGACCGAGAGGTTGCGGGTAAATTCTTGGTCCCTGTTCACCTCGGAATGTTTCCAGCCAAGTCCAGCTTTTTGATTGGACCAGACAACCGGATTCACCACGTGTATGACTGGCTATTCAGGCCTCGACGTCACGTTGCTCGAATCCTTAAGAGCCTCTCATCCGTTACCGGGGGTGAAGTCTGATGTGGGACAGCCTCCTTAACGAAGCCGGATTGACCGAACGTGAAGTTCGCTCAATCATGGTACTCGGTAACAATCCAAACATGCGTGCAAGTGAGCTTGCAAAAGAACTTCAAACGACACGTCTCGATGCTTACAACAGCCTCTCCCGTCTTCAGGAGATGGGAATTGTGACAGCAACTGCGGACCGCCCAATGCTGTTTTCAAGTCTTCGTGTTGACGAGGCTCTGCAGCACATCATCGAGATGCGTCGCCGGCAGCTCGACAACTTGGAGGAAGGCTTCAATGAACTCTCAAAGGGAGTATCAGAGGCCAACGCGTCCTACGAGGCAAATCGCCGTCAACGCGATGAGCCTCGATTCGCAGTCCTCAAGGAACGTAGTCACATCTACAGACGCCTCGAGCGCATGGCAGAAGAATCGGAAGAGCGACTTGTACTGCTGCTTGGCCGATACGGTATTCTTCACCTTTGCCGAAGTGAAGCACTTGAAACCGTCAACTCTGTTGCAGAGAAAGGTATCGTCGTGCAAGTCATCGCACAATTGGACCGAAGAACCACACGGTTTTTCCAGAAACTGCACGACTCGATCGAAATCAAACACTCAGACGACCTCGACTCTCAGGGTTTCTTGCAAGATCGCACACACGTTGTTCAATTCCTCAACATCGAAGAGAACCCAGTCGGGAGAGGAAAAGAAGACGCTGCACTCGTCATCGAAAGCGAGCCGTTTGCGAAGGCCCAAGAGAACCTCATCGACACGATCTGGGAAGATGCAGTCCAATTTGAGGTCGCTGAGGCTCGCTTCTCAAAAGGCCGCATCCACGATCCACTTCGCCTGACCATAGGAGAGGGTTCCTTCCTCGACTCGCTGGTAGGCGCGCTCGGAGTCGATGACCTCCCTGCACACGACTCGCCGTTCGATCCAGAAGCGGTCCTTGCTGCTGGAAAAGAAGTCAACCAAGCACGTCAAGAACTTACCAAAGGACGACTTTCCAATCTCAAAATACTCGGCATCGACCTCACACGCATGCTGCGACAGGTCGGAAACCGTGTCGGACACGAACTGGCCTTCTCTCTCCGTTCGATTGAAAACCATGTTGAGTTCCTCGACGAGATGATGGATTGGTGGGAATTTGCTGGACTGGGTCGCCTCGAGTACGGCATTGATCCTGTCTTCCATGTGCAAGTTGGCCTGGACCACCCTCCAAGCGACGATCCCGACGTTCTACCGATGTGGGAGTTGGATGATGGAATCATTGAGGGCGCATTGATGACACGTTTCCCGAAAGATGGTAACGTCAACGTTCGACGATTCGATGGAACTGGGAATCCAGATGACCTCTGGCGATACCATATCATCATGAACAATGAAGAACAACCAGCGGAACCATCAGCATGATGGACCTCACTCTCAACGCCACAACGTTCCTCGTTGTCTTTGCTTACGTCACACTTGCTTGGCTCAAGACAGTCTCCTCAGGCAACGTCACCATTATGGATGTCTTGTGGGGAATGGGGTTCGTTTTCATTGCATGGACACGATTTTTATTGACGGAATCAAACAATCTTGCTGCTGTACTCTGCCTCGTTTGCGTATCTGTTTGGGGACTGCGCCTTGGAATCGTTCTGCATCAGCGGACCAAGAATCGAGGCGAGGATCCACGATATGTTCGGATGGCAGAGGCTGCTGGAAAGAACTGGTGGTGGGTAAGTTTCCTGCAGGTCTTCATTCTGCAAGGAATTCTTCTGGTGGTCGTTGCGCTTCCAATCTTCGCGCTCATTCCTGAGGAGCCTCAAACAATGGAATGGACAGTCATGTCAATTCTACTTTCATGCCTCTGTCTTGCTGGTTTTCTGCTCGGTTTATTGCTTGAGCACAAAGCCGATATGGAGTTGAAAAAGTATCGAGCAAAGCATGGGCCTGGACATCTCAAAACTGACGGTATGTTTTCAGTTTCTCGTCATCCAAATCACTTAGGAGAAGCGATTCTTTGGTGGTCCATTGGCGCCTTTGCAGTGATTGTCGGCGGTGTTGATGCATTGCCTGTCCTCATTGGACCACTCATCCTTACGTTGCTGCTTCGCTACGTCAGTGGTGTCAAAATGTCAGAGGTAGACTTGCAGCAACGTGATGGTTATCAGGAGTGGGTTTCAACAACACCCGCTCTCTTTGCGAATCCGATTAAAGCAATCTTGAAGAAAAACGCCGATTGATAAATGAAAGGGATTTTTTCTAACTATGCGACTCTTGACGTTTGCTCGTTTCATTCGTATGATAACGAAGAAAGGTCCTGCTGACATCGATAAGATTCAGAACATGGGCCTCCTAGCGGTCAAACTCACCCAGATCTTTGCGCTTCGACCTGATTTGCTCTCCGAAGAGAAGTGTCACCAACTTCAATCGCTGTACCAACGAGCGAATTCAATTCCGAAAGAAGACTCGATGAAACTGATTCACGAGCGAGCTCCTTCTGGGTTCCTTGACGCTTTTGAGTCGTTTGAAGAGGAGCCATTTGCAGCAGCAAGCATCGGCCAAGTTCATCGAGGCACACTGAAGGACGGAAGCGAAGTTGTTGTGAAAATCATCAAAGCTGACTTTGAGAAATCTTTCCGTAAAGACGTCGCCCGTATGCGACGATGGTTGCGAATCGGGTTGTTCCTCAACCCTCGATTGCGCAAGGTTGGCAACCCGGTTGGGCTGTTGCAGCACGTAGAAAACTACACACTTCGCGAACTTGACCTTCGCAACGAGATACAGGGAGCGGAGCTGCTTCGTAATAAAGCGAAAGAAGTGGAAAATCAATTCCCGATGCCTTTGTTGAAGTTTCCAAAAGTGTGGCCGGAATTATCCAACCGCCACATACTCGTGATGGAACACATCAAAGCACCAACTCTTGAGTCTCGTTTGTCGAACAAGGATTTGTCTTGGGAGGATTTGTTGCAACTCTTCCGTATTCACGGCGCTTACATGTTTGGAATTGGAACCTTTCATGGTGATCTACATCCAGGGAATGCAATGGTCGACGAAAAAGGAATGTTCACATTTATTGACACTGGAGCAATCTCTCACGCCCCAGAAAGCGTCCGATCTGCTCTCTTTGGGTTCTTTTACTACCTCGCCAAGGGTGAATTGGAAGAAGCCTTTGAAGCGATGCTAACGATGGCGGACACACCTCCAACCGGTGAAGCAAAGGCCCGATACATGCAAGAAATGCACGAAACATACGACGGTTTTGTCGGGAAATCCGTAAGCGAAGTCAGCCTCACCCAACAGATGATGAAAACAGTTCGAATTGCAGTACTTGCGGGATGTCGCTTCGGAGAGGAAGCATTTCCAATCATTCGATCCTTGATGTACATGGACGGCATGGTGCTCCGTGGGCACCCTGACGTTGATCTCATATCGTCCATGGGGCCTTATCTCGACGAGTTTGCCTCAATCGTTGAGTTACCATACAACAACGACTCAAACAACTCAGCATCATCGAGAGCAGCGTTTTGGGAAAGCAATCCAAATCCAACGGATTAATTGGCGTAAAACCGCGCTTTATATGTAGCAGAACGGGGTTTGCAAACTATGCCTACACCAAGTAATCAACACATCGTCATAGTCGGAGCGGGACCCGGAGGACTCGCTGCCTCCCTACTCCTCGCCAAGGCAGGTGTCAACGTTACCGTCGTCGAACGTTCATCCAAAGTTGGAGGCCGCACCAAAATCATCGAGCAAGACGGATTCAAGTTCGACTTAGGACCGACATTTTTCCATTACACTGAAGTCATCGAAGAAATTTTCCAAGCCATCGGAAAAGACGCTCACAAGGAATTGAAATTGAATCAACTCGATCTCAATTACCGCCTCATCTTCGGACAAGGTGGAGAATTGGATTGCACAAGCGACCTCGATGTCATGCGTGACCGAATTGCTGTGCTCTCTGGAGAAAAGGATGCAAATGCTTTCGTCGAATATGTAGAGGACAACCGAAAGAAACTCCATCGAGCAAAGGCCTGCCTTCAAGAGCCGTGGAACGGGCCCAGCGACATCTTCTCCAAGCGAGTCATGCGTGCTGCAACAGTTCTGCGACCAACACGTTCCGTCGCCAAGGATTTGATGCGCCTCTTTGATGACGATCGCTTGATGCTTGCAATGTCTTTCCAAACCAAGTATCTCGGCATGTCCCCATTTAACTGCCCAAGCCTGTTCACAATCCTTGCCTTCCTCGAGTACGAGTACGGAATTTTCCACCCAACAGGTGGACTTGGTTCCGTCCCGGTTCGAATGGCAGAAATTGCTGAAGAAATGGGGGTTCAGTTCCGCCTTGGTGAAGCCGTTGAGGAAGTCATCATGGATGGAAAGACCGCTGTCGGCGTTCGAACAGAAAAGGAAGTTCTCATGGCCGACCGAGTAATCGTCAACGCCGACTTTGCAAATGCGATGACCAGCATTGTCCCGAACAAGTCTCGGAAGCGATGGACAGACAAGAAGCTTGAGTCGAAAAAATACTCTTGTTCGACGTACATGCTCTATCTGGGCGTTGACAGAACCTATGACGTACCACACCACCAAATCTACGCTTCGGAGGACTACGTCGGAAATCTAGAGGACATCGAAAAACATCACTGTCTTTCTTGGGATGACCCGTCCGTGTACGTTCAGAATGCCTGCGTAACCGATCCTGGGCTCGCACCCGAGGGTTGTTCAACCGTTTACGTACTCGTCCCTGTTTCACATCAAACTGAAAACATCGACTGGTCAAAAGAATCCAGCAAGTTTAGAGAACGCATTCTAGAACAAATTGAATCCAAACTTGGGTATGAAAACATCCGCGACCACATTGTTACTGAGATGTCGATGACGCCTGACGATTGGGGCGACCACTGTTACCGTGGTGCAGTGTTCAACCTCGCACACGGGCTTGACCAAATGTTGTGGCGTCGCCCACGCAACAAATTTGAGGATGTTAAGAACATGTACCTTGTTGGTGGGGGAACCCATCCCGGTTCTGGCCTACCTGTTATCTTCGAGAGCGCTCGAATTAGCAGCAAGCTCGTCCTAGACGACTTGGGCATCAAGCCTGACTGGAACGGCGTTGAGACATGGTTCGAAAACGTCCGACGCTCTCCAAATGGTCGCAAGGCTCAACGGAGCATGCCCACAGCAAAAGAAACCGGTACACCGACCAACGCTTGAGGGAACCACGTGCGATTCGTTGCGCTCACGCTCATCCTACTTTTGGCTGGATGTCTAGAGGCAGAAATAGAGGATGGGCGCGTCTTCACCGTCGAAACACTTGACCGTAACGAAGATGCTGGGCCTATGTATTCGATGAAGGATAATCTCAGCCAAGGACCTGTGCTGGTACTCTTCATTGGTGTAGGATGCACAGGATGCAAAGACTGGACAGATGATCTTCGTGAACATCACATAGATTGGATGGAACAAGATCCACCTCTCCAAATCGTTTCAGTTGAACGATACCTTCGCTTCGAAACCAAAGAAGATGTTGCCGAAGAATTCGGTGCTCCAGACAGCAACCACTACACTCCTTGGCCCATCGTATTGCCAACTGAAGATGATTCCATTCAACGAATCGAAGCCCAAGCAAACCTCAGTCAATCCATCTTTGAGTACTACGGCATGCCTGGAACACCTGAATTGTTCCTCATCGATCAGAACGGTGTTATACGTTGGGAAAGCACCACGTATTATCCGAATGAAAACTCCATTCAAGAAATTGAAAATGCGTACAAACAGGTGATTTGATGGTCGAAACAATGCTTCTGGTTGCCTTTTTTACAGCGACAATGTGGGTTGGCCCGTTTTGGATGCTGATGCTTCTCCAACCTTACGCTGAAAGAACAAAGAAATGGATGGAAGGCCCATGGTTTGTTCTCGGACCCTTGATTGCCTATCTTATCGTCTTGGCCATGAACCTCACAGCATTGAGCGATATGGTTGGTGACGGTACACTTAGCGGTGTTGTATCTGGTCTGGCCGAAGTCCTCGGCACTGATGACGGAGCAGTTCTTGCTTGGACTCATTTTGTCATAGGCGACATTATCGTAACTCGATGGATTTGGAAGCGAAGTGTTGAGACAGAAATGAACAAAACACTTGCGCAAGTAGCCATACTATTCGGGGTCATGCTCATGCCGGTTGGACTTGCTATTCACTTCATTTCAATGCAACAAAACAAGGAAAACAACACGCATTCATAACTAAGAGAATTCGGTGATTAAACATGAACAGAAACGAGTCCATTGAAGAGGCATTCCTCGAGTGTGAGGAGATCTGTCGTCAGGCCTCATCAACGTTCTTCGCCACCTTTTCTGCACTTCCGTTTCAAAAGCGGCGGGCTGTCCACGCAGTCTACGCACTTTGCCGTTACCTCGACGATATCGCAGACGGAGACACACACCCTGTTGTACAAGAAACAGAATACCTGAACAACCTTGTTAACGAACGAGATAAACTCCTCCAAAGCATCCATCAAACATCGATGAACAACTCCAAAGAAGAACACCGATAGCGGCTGATGGCATTGGTTGATGCCAAGGAGCGTCTAACCCGTTTGTTTGAAGGCGATGAAACGGCAACAAACGGAGAAGCTATTTTCATCGCAATCAATGAGGTGTTCAAGCAATTCCCCGTTCGACTTACTGACTTTGAAACAATTATCGAAGGAATGGAAGATGATTTGTTCGAAGTTCGTCACAAAACGTGGGATG
>JAKUNY010000035.1 GCA_022451765.1 Candidatus Poseidoniaceae archaeon | reverse complement strand
CAAGGAGTGTATGCTTCTTCTTACTTAGAGCACATAGAAGCGACATTCGTATGAGGTGACTTTTTGAGGGAGGCAATGTCCAAGATGAAGATTCGAGGCCGGTTGGTTCCACCACAAGGGCAGGAATGTGGCTGGGGCGATGCCCTTTGCTTCGGGGTCCCCATTTTTTGACCCAGCCTTTGCCCATGGCCTTCCCAGAGAATCATATCAGATGAAGCCTTGCAAACATTCACAATGCAAAGCGAAGTGGAATTGGTATGGTCTTGGAGGACGTGCACGACCGCCCTCTCCTCGATCTACTCATATCGGTGACTGACCGTTGCAACATGCGGTGTCGGTACTGCATGCCGAGAGAACATTTTGACGAGAATCATGAATTTCTCCCCAAAGAAGACATCTTGAGGTTTGAAGAGATAGTACGAGTGGTCGAGGCCTTGATTCCGCATGGATTACGAAAGGTTCGCTTAACCGGTGGAGAACCACTCCTTCGTCGGGATTTGCATGAGCTAATTCGACAACTTCGAGCCTCTTCAGCTGATCTGGACATTGCGATAACAACCAATGGATTGTTACTGAAGAGGCAATTAACCAAACTCCATGAGGCTGGGTTGAGTAGGGTTACCATCTCTTTGGATTCCTTGAAGAAAGAAGTGTATCAGAGGATGGGAGATACAGACGCCGAACCAAGTATTGTGTTGGAGGCAATCGATGAAGTTCAAGCACGAGGCATTCCTCTAAAAATCAACACAGTTGTAAAGAAAAACGTGAACGACGACCAAATAATCGACATGATCGAAACATTTGGTCCACGTCAAATCCCAGTCCGATTTATCGAATACATGGATGTGGGGACCACAAATAATTGGAATTTGGATCATGTTGTTTCAGGTAAAGTCATGCGTTCAAGAATTGAAAAGGAGCTCGGAGCACTGCAATCCGATCAAGCAATCCACAAAAGCGATGTCGCGAAGGTGTATACCACCGCAGATGGTTGGAAAATCGGATTCATTGAATCCATTACCAATCCTTTCTGTGGTGATTGTTCTCGTGCAAGGCTCTCCGCCAACGGAAACATCTACACATGTCTGTTCGCAAACCACGGCCATGATGTTCGGGGAATTCTTCGGATGGGTGGAACATCCGATGACATCAAAACGGCCCTTCAGTCCATTTGGAAGAGGCGAAAAGACCGTTACTCTGAGGAGCGGTCTTCCCTGCCGACAAAAAGTAAGGTAGAAATGTCCTACATCGGTGGTTGAATCACAACCCTTGAAGAGGGCAAAGACCGGTCGTGTAATATGCCTGAGACCCAGACAATCCCATTGTTCGTTTTACCGTCTGGAATCTTTCCAAAAGTTAGCGAACCATTGCGTGTTTTCGAGCCTCGTTACAAGCAAATGCTTGATGATTGCACCATTGATGAGCGACCGTTTGGATACATTTCACACAATCCCGATTTAGAATCCATCGGCGGATGGTCACAGCCCAGCGCATTCGGCGTCTTGTGCACAGTTGATGACTTACAAGAGCAAGGAACGAACATTATGTTCACTGCTAAAGGAACCAAAAGGTTCGAGATCATAGAAGTCATACAATCTGCACTACCATCAATGCCGTTTGGTGACATCTACCCAACCGTCGATGACCAAGTTGAACAATACGTTGAAGAAGACCCAGAGGGTAAGTTATACCTACGTGCGAAAGTACGTTTTGTGGACGATGTTGAGGGAGAATTGCCTGCAGAAGAATGGGCGACGTTCCTTCACGATTGGGCCAATCACATCGTGGATGTTAATGCAATGTTCCGAAATGAAAACGTTGAACTTGAGCAAATGCTCTTGGTCTTGGAAGAGGAGTTCCTCCCTTACGACACCGATTCTTTGTGGCAAGTAGCGAATGCAGTCCTCGATAAGCAAGAAGATCGCGACGCAGCACTCGGTTCAACATCCCTCCAAGAGTTGTTTACCCTTTTGCAACAGGCACTGGGTGAAAAGAATGCTCAGCTGAATTTTATTCGGGCACTTAGCGACACCGAAGATGGTTCATGAATTCATTGGTGGCAAGTCCACTCGAACGAGGACATACTGAATCGACTCTTCGAGTCGAATGTCCAGTCACCCTCATCGGTCCCTATTGCTTCAGAATGAATCACAAAGTAGTCTCCGGCAGATATTGAGTAACTGGCGTCTCGATCGTGAAACGATATGTTCGAGCCAATCACCGAATACACTTCTGCATCATTGACATAACCAGTAAATGAGGCATTGGTCGTGCTTCCTTGTTCTTGAAGACTGAATGAGATACGGCCTGGATCTAGCGTTTGGTCAAGCGTTGTAATGCGTACGACATGGTACCCGTTGTCAAGTGAACGTACGCTTACTGTCATTTGGGGCGGAGCTTTTTCAGTCGAATTTAGTGCCCCCTGCATAAGCACAAATACCATTCCAGAGAGCATGACGGTAATAGCGAGCAGCAGGACCGTGGCGATGACAGGGCTGACCGCCTCATCATTCGTGTCCATTGTCGCCATGGAGAGCGCTAACGTCGCTAAGACTTGAACACACCGATGAAAATTGTCAATGGTTACCCATTACAGGACCCAAAGAGGTTTGTCGCATTCCATTGCGCGTTTAATTCCACCGATTGGTCCAAGAATTCTCAAAAGGACTTCTGTAATAAAATCGTTTTGAAACATGAGGTACCCCATGTCTTTTGAGCGCAATGAATTCTTTAGAGCTCGGCCAAAACACGATGTAATTCGCTCTTGGTATGCTTCGAGTGGAGTCCCATTCAACTTGTGGTCGAGGTAAGCCTCGGCAGCAAAACAACCAGAAATCATGGCCTGGGAGATTCCACCTCCATTTGAAGGCATGACGAGTCCTGCAGCATCGCCAACCGCGATGACGTTCTTGTCAACCATGGTTTTAATTGGCCCTCCCATCGGAATCCAGCCTCCCCCTATCGATAAAATCTCAAAACCAAGGTCTTCACAAAAGGTTTGAAGATGTTCTTTAATGGAGCCTTTGAGAGCCCCTGCTCGAACACCTAATCCCACGTTGGCAGTGGCTGGGCCTTTTGGTATGATCCAAGCGTAGCCTTTTGGTGCAACACTGCCGAGAAATACGTCGAAGGTTTCGGGAACATTGCCTCGTACCTGAGCATATGCAGTTGGAACTTGATCAGCGGGACGGAAATCCTTGTCTTTGCCATGCAGACATCGGGCAACATGTGCGAGCGACCCACTTGCATCTATCAACAAGTCACAGGGGTATCTTCCTTTCTCGGTCACAATGAGAAGCGATCCTGATTTTGAGCGTCTTTTTATGTTCGTTACCGGTTCTGACATCCGGATTTCAGCCCCTGCATTGATCGCTTTCTCGGCGAGATATCCGTCGAATTGCAAACGATGACCAGCAAAGGCATCGAGGTCGAAATTGTACGATATCCCACTTGGATGGAAAACACGCATGTGGGCCAGGCGATGAAGCTGAACGCGATCGGGGAAGTTGAAGGATTCTTTTATCCACTCATGGTCATCAATCCCATGAAATGTTCCTACAACCTCGCCCCAATTAGGAATGCATTCTCCACACTGGGCAGGGTTACCAACAATCGCTCTGCGCTCAAGAATTAGAACATCGATGTTCTCCTCAGCCAATCGTTGTGCGCACGTTGTTCCCGCGGGTCCAGAACCAACGATGATGACCTCTCGGTGTTCGGTGTCCATTGAACCACCTCAGTCGTGTCTTGTGTGGACATTTTCAGCCACTTGCATGAGCAGTGATTTTGCCATCGATGAAGGGAATTTGTCCAATTCGTGGATGGCTCGCTCGAGATGAGTTAGCATCAGTGATTCAGCGTACATGATGGAATCTGAGGTCTCCAGCAATCCCATGAGTTCATCCCAGAGTCCATCATTGAAGTTGTTGAGTATGGCTGCCAGATGACGTCGACGTTCCCCATGTAGCAAGGTTAGGGAGTGGATTAAAGGAAGCGTCATCTTGCCTTCAAGAACATCCTTTCCTCGAGGCTTACCCATCCGCTCGTCACCACGTAAATCGAGGAGATCGTCCATGAGTTGGAATGCAATACCAAGTTCCATCCCAAATCGACCGAGGGCTTGCGATTGCTCGGGAGATGCCCCAGCAATTATTGCTGCACTTTCGCATACCGCAGCAAATGGCCCAGCGGTTTTGCCCCGAACAATGTCAAGGTAATCTTCCGGTGATGTCGATAAATCTAGGACGTGGTCAAGTTGTTTGAATTCAGAAACTGCAATGTTGGCACATGCTTCTCGAATCAGATCGATGCACTCTTTGGTGTAACGGCCGCTTAGTCCATATCCCTGAACAAAAAGCCAATCACCGGCTATGATTGCCTTTGGTTGACCAATGCGTTCATGCAATGTAGTGACGCCTCGACGGAGCTTCGCTGCGTCATTAATATCGTCGTGGATGAGTGTTGCAGTATGAATCATTTCAAACGCTAAGGCAAGATCCATGATTTCATCAATGTCTTTGCCGCCGGCGACTTCGTAGCAAAATATTCCGAGTAACGGCCGCAAACGTTTGCCGCCTGACAATAAAATTTCACCTGAGAGCTTTGCAACTTCGCCTGCACCTTTGTTGACCTCGCGCTGGATGAGCGTCCTAAGCGCTACATTGACCTTCTCTCGGAGGTCTTCTAAGCGAAGAAGTTGCGCTTCAGAAATTGCTTGCACGGTATACACGACGAGGGTGTCCTTCTTAATGAGTGGGCTACGCCCATAGATTGCTGAGGGCCCCCTCAGCCGAGGTCAGAAGATGGATAGCGAGCGTTTAGTGTTCCTCTCAACATCGTCTCACGGCGACGGTGTTCGCCATCAAATCGAGAAGGTCTTGGAGCAACGCAGTAAGACGTTTAATGCAATTCTGCGTCAAACGCCAACCATCGGCGATGCGCTTGTTTTGCTTGACGATGGTGTTGGGGATTTGGTCGCAATGAGTCCACAAAATTGGATGGAACACAAAAACGAAAAAATTGCGATTGTGGGTTTGCTCTCTCGCCGAGAACCAACATGGGTCTTGGTCAGTGATGACAAACCAGAATACCTCGTGAAAAATGCTCGCATTGTTTGTCATCACCAACTTCTGCAGCGACAATTGCTTCGATTGCGACAGGATTTGGACTTGGTAAGCAAAGATGAAATCGAACTTGATGGAGTAGAATTTGATTCACGGGAGGAAATAGAGCAACTCGAGGCCATGCGAGCGGGCGGGGCCATCGACGGTTACGTTGCTAAACGTTCACAATACAACCTTCTTTCGAGCAAAACTCGAAGGCATACGCTTGGTTTGCACAAAGGATCCCCCGAGCGTTCACACTTCGTTCCACCACCACTCAACGGCTTCACACTTCTCGTCGGACGTGTCGGGTTTCCAAAGAGTAGAGTTGAGCATATCCTCGATTCATCGGCAGAATTTGCGTATCATATCGAGTCGCAACTTCTCGAAAGTATTCCCAGCGATTTGGTGAATTTAACCGGAATTCACGTTGAGCAACGAGGTGTAGGCACAATTTTGCGAGAGGCGAAAAGAAACAACGATGATTGGACCATGGCTGCAATGATCAATCCCGAAAAGAAGGTTCGTGACGCTGGTACTCGTGTCGAAATGCGTATTGAGACGCTCAGTGTCGATGGGCGAGTGAGTGCCTGTGCTGAACAGGTCGGGCCAATCGAAAAGCACCGAGTCGCAATGCTAAATCTCCTCCAAGAATGGGGCAGCATGCTAACAACACTTACCTCTGGCCACGAGGCAACAAAACGCCGAGTGCGAAACATGCCTGATGAATTTCACGAAGAGCGACCTGCGATGATGCGTCTTCATTCGGATGAATCCGAATAACCAAGTTGGCGACGAGCGTGCTCAAGACCCTCCTCACTTCGGTCATCACCGAGCAGGACGATTTCAAATCCATTTTCTGTGAGGTACTTTTCTAAATCGATAAGGGCGACATCTGGATTTGGATCACATAGATTTGCGATGATTTCATCGATTTCTCTGCCTGTTGCTTCCCATCCACCCGCAGCTTTCTGCAATTCTATTGCAAAACGCTCAACAATTTCAACAGCCGATCGGCTCGGTGTTTGTGCATCTCTCAATGAATCTGCAACGTTCCCATGTTGCTCTCGGAGCTGTTGGACTTCAGTCAGTGTTGATTGAAGAACGCTCCGGAATTCTTCGATGTTGTTGTTTTTTGAATATCTTCGGTGCGCTTTTTCCAATTTACCGCTTATGGCTGTCGCACCTGCAGCGATTGCCTCTTTGGCTCTGACTGCCTGCACAATCGCATCACTAGCGAGTTGAATTCGTTGATTCAAGGTATCATTGAATCGACGTGTCTCATCTGCAAGATCTCGGCGTACGATTTCTCGAAGCGTATTGCCAAGTTCGCTGGCCTGTTTGAGCATGGAACGTGCGGTTTTTTCAGCTGTAACCATCTCTTCACCAAACGTACCTGAGTGTCGAACGTGTTTCAAGGTTTAGCCGAAATGAAGTAAAAAGCGAGTGCATCTCGTACGGGAAATTTGAACCAGAAATCGGCTTATTGATGCCGAAACGACAGCGAAACCACATATACTGTAAGGAAACAAGAAGGAACGGGTGAAGTGATGAGCAATCGTTCGAGTCTTTTGTCTGAGCTCTATCAGGCGCGTCTTGAGGACCTCAAAGAAATTGCTTCAGCCTATGGTCTCGCAAAAAATGGTTCTGTAGAATATCTTCGAGCCCAATTAATTCGAGATCTAATTCTGCCTGACTGGGATTTAACACTGGATGGTTTGAAGAGTATATTGAACAGTGACTTAGGCAGCCTTCTCGGCGTCTTTGGCATCAAAAAAACAGGTTCACTTCGAACACGACGCCAGCGCCTTTATCTTCATCTTCATCACGATCCAAAACAACTCAAAGAAGAGAATCTCGAGAAGATGACCAAGGAAGAACTCCATTCACTTTGCAAAGCGTTGGAATTGCCCCGTTCTGGCAATCGCCAAACACTCTTGATTCGAGTCGCTGGTGTTCTCTCTGCGCAACACAAGAACTGGGGAATAATCAAGCGATCCCTGAAGCGAGGAGGGGGCTCGGTCGAGATACCCTCTCCGGGAGATTCGGATCAAGAATCCTCGAATGAAGCACCGTCGATAGAGGAAACCGTTGAGACATTCATCAGTGAACATCCTGAGGGATGGACCTTTGAAGAAGAATCTGGGTTGATTGAAACAATCAAAGATGAAGGTGTTGATGCTTCCCTCTCAGAAGTTGCCGCATCTATAGAAGATAGTCTAAATGCACATGTTGAGGAAGTTGAACAACCCATCCCTCCAATGTTGCAAGAACTTTCATCTGAGGAACCAACCCTTGAGGAAGAGGCGGCATTGCTTGAGATTTCTTCTCGCCGAGCAGAGGTAGAAGCCGCAGCCAGAGATTACCTCCTGGTTGGAAGCACAACCGATATGGACGACATGAGTACATTCATCTCGAGTCTCTCAAATCATGGGTTTTCCGTCGAGTTGGGAAGAGTACAAGATGCAATTCGAACGATTATCATGGAGACTGCCTACCGCTCAGAGCAGGAACAAAATGCATTATCAAGTAAACCAGGTTCATGGTCCGAGCGTGAAGCAATTCGATTATTTGAACAAATGCGACCACAATTGCGTGAGCGCATTCCAGAAATTGTTGCGGGGCGAAGGGGGAACTTGGTTCAAGCGAGAATGGAATTTGAAGAAGAAGCTAGAAACCTCGGTGTGGATTTGAGAAGCCCTGCTGTCTCTGGTCGCCTCCATGCATTGTTTGATCTTCATCTTGAAATTAGTGAGGCTGAGGAACTTCAAGACCCAGCGGCAGCCCGACGAAACCGAATGCTTCGAATTCTCTACCAAGGAGCAGTTCACCTACCCGATGAAGTGCGTAGAACAATCGAACGACTTGAGCGAAACCTTCCTTCCTTTGAATCACTCGTTGAAACAGTCTTGGAGTCCAGCGAAGGAGATTTTTCCGAGGCTCAACAAAGTCTCATCATTCGCTTCCTTGAATCGAAAGGATATCTTGTCAACACTTCCGAACTCCGCCCTCGGGTCTTGGCTTGCGCAGGAATTGTCGGAGCTGAACTTGGATATTTGACTCCAAGCCAAATACCGAGATTAGCACCTGGTATCCTAGTGAGCGATGAACAGGTGGATGCTATTGTAGCTGAACTTAAAGCCCTTGCAGCCACTTTCAAACCACAAACTGTTGAACAAGAAGAACCAGAAATGAAGATTGCAGAATCCGTTGCAGATGCATCCGACCGTGTAGGCGGTGTTCGCGGACAAATTGACCGAGTCGATGCCTTGTTGTCACGCCTTCGATTGCAAGACGATCAGTGATGACTCTGAGCGTAGAAGTTCTGAATAACGGTCGTTACGGATTGAATGTCGGTAATGTCTCGAGCGATTAAATCCTCAATGATTTGCTGGCGTTGATTAACGTGTTTCTCAAAGATGTCCGGTGTAACGCCAGCAGCCCTACAAATGACTTCACGTAGGTTCGATGGAATCCCTGTTTCCTCAATTTGATCGGTGGATGCGTTGTATTTCCAGATGGTGTTCAGTCGAGGTTTGGAGCCTTCCATACCTGCAATCTCGGCTACTTCCGTGATTTTACGAGCGGTCTTTCCGTTGACGTGAAGTCGGGCTTGGATAATGATGAGGTCAAGTCCCGTAAGCATGATTGGAGGAACGCTCATCGGAGGATTGATCATTCTGGTGACGGTTTCCTGAGCAGTGTTTGCGTGGAGGCTGCCAAAGGAACCGTCGTGTCCGGTGTTCATTGCGGTGAGTAGGGTAGCAGCCTCAGGCCCACGAACTTCTCCCACGATGATACGGTCTGGGCGCATACGCAGGCTGGATTTCAGGCAATCATTCATGTCAACTTCTGGAGTTCCATCCGGGCGTTCGCGTCGTGTTTCCATTCGCAACCAATGGTCGTGATATACCTGCAATTCAGCCGTATCCTCAACTGTCAGTAGGCGACGATGCCATGGGATGTACATGCCGAGACAGTTCAGAGTCGTGGTTTTACCAGAACCTGTTCCACCAGCAATTACGAAGTTTGCTGGTCGACTGTCAAGCCCTTCAATCCAGACCCACATCATTGCAGCAAGTCGTGAATTGACCGTTCCAAACTTGACCAAGTCAATTATTGTAAGTGGGTCTTCCTTGAATTTACGAATGGTGAGTGTCGGGCCATCTGGTGAAACGGGCGGAATTGTTCCATTCACTCGAGATCCATCGGGCAAACGACCATCGAAGATGGGTACCATTCCGGGACCGTCTCCGAGCGGAACGTTTGTGAATGCTGCAATGTTTTTCGAAATCTGGAGACCTTCCTCATCGTTGATCCAGATATTTGTACGACACATTCCATGCTCTCTGTGAGCGACTTTCACGCACTGTGTTCCACCGTTGTACATGACCTCCTCAAGATTGTCGTCTTCGAATAAGACAGCAAGTGAGCCGTGTGGATTTGGCGCCACAGAACCTTCAACATGGTAAATCGGTGAAGGGTGGTTTGATTCAGTGTAGATGGTTACGTTTCCATATTGCTCAATAATTTGTTCCGACATGTTTCAACCTCCGATAAGTTTGGTAGCACCCAAGAAAATGAACATCGACATTGCCATCCAACCCGGAACGAACCACATTGTATCTCGCATGCGACCCAACATGCGCCCTGAGACAGCGACACCGACAGCGCTCGCTACGGCGAAGAACAAACTGAATGTTGATAGGAAGCCCTCGATTTGGAATCCTGATGATGCAGGTGTGAAGAGCCCAACAAGGAATCCAATTAGTCCAGGTAAACCGATGCAAACGAACAAAACAATGAGGATGCCCCGACCTTGGAGCTCGGATTCCCTCTTGTTCATCAGGTCGTTCAAACGCTCATAATCCATTGAGAGGTTCATCAATATCTCTTGCAAAGGGGCGTTTTGTTCGATTGCGGTTTCCAGCAAGTGCATAACACGTTGAACTTGGGATGAACGTGTCTTTGTTGCAAAACTTGACAATGCAGCGTCAAACGATGATGAATGGCTTTCCTTGAGGGTTTCTTCAAGAAGCGGGCCGAGCGGCGAGGGAGCTGTTTTTGCTTGGTGTTGCATTGCTTCCTGTATGCCAAGTCCCGCGCCAACCTCATCGGACAAACCTTCTAAAAATGAAGGCAAAGCGTTTTCGATTTTCCGTCGTCGAATTCGTTCGCGGATGGGGGGAATACCTCCTCCAATCATGGCAAGGCCGACAACGCCAAGCATCAGCATCATTGGTTGATTGCTGAAGGATTCGAGGAACCGAAAGATCATGGTATCACAATCCAGGATCCTTGGTATGGGTCTTGATTCCAATCATAATCATTGCAAAGAGCGTAAAGAAGAGGCCAATATTAACCACAACATCGATGGTTGATTGCTCTGGCATACTGAAAAACGAGCCCATATCCCCCACCAATTGAGGGAAGAGTCCGAGAACGGCTAGAATAATTGGGCCAATCATACCAATCGAGAGAAGCGATTCAGGTACGCCGCTGAGATCTTCAATGTATTTCTTAACATCCTCTGTACGTTCTTCTTCCATTCTCGAACCTTGTTTCTTAAGCGTCTCAATGATATCGGTGTTTTGCGTGATGTTCATGTGCATGATGTTGAGCAGGCGACGGTAACCATCAGTCTCGACTTTCCCCATGAGGGATTTGATTTCTTTTGCAAGCGGTCTCCCTCCTTTGCGAACCTTATCCATCATATTGCTGAAATCTTCAGAAATAATTCCATATCCACCTTGAGAAATGCTATGAACGGTGGCTTCCAAACCGATTCCGGAAGACATCAGAACGTCCATTGCACGAATAACGTAAAGCACTTCACGTTTTTCGTCAAGTTTCCTCATGTATGTTCACCTCAAATGACATCTTCGATCAGTTCGAAGACAAACTTCTCTGTTGATCCTTCGTATTCGAGTGATGCAAAAATGACCTTGACATCGCGTTCCTCAAAAGGATCGTGGATGAAGGGTTGTCCAGTTCGAAACATGCTGAGGATTTTCTTGTAATCATCCACTGACAAAATCCCACGCACCGTGTAGATGGTGGATTCAGCACCTTCATCGTGTAGATTATCGCCTTCACCACCTCGAATGATTGTTCGTGTAAGACGGCGGGTAATTCTGACTTCGATGTCTGCATTTGGTATGCGAATCCAATCTGCAGAACCCGTTCCAGTTGCCGGTCGAATGAAGAAATCCATGCCTGCCATATTGACCCCTATATTCCCGAGGGTGGAGGCAAGATTTGAATGTAATGGAACAAATCCATCACGCTACTATCTTGAACCAACCGAATCGTGGTTCGTGCAGCACGCCCGCATCGCTCATGGTGTCGAGTTCAGACTCGGATTGTTCTCGAGTGAACCCACGCGCTGCAAGGTTCCGAACCAGCGATTCAAAGTCCACGCCCTCTCCGTTGTCCATTGCCTGAATGCACTCGAGGATAACCGCCCGTAAATCATCATCACCATCTCCTGAATCTTCATCAGAAGCAGGTTCTGACAGATTCAACGTCGGCGGCGCCGTTGTAGCAGCAGCCATCTTCCCTTCAGCAATGTCAAGAGCTTGCATTA
>JAKUNY010000034.1:3959-11768 GCA_022451765.1 Candidatus Poseidoniaceae archaeon | reverse complement strand
TGGCCAAACGTGGAAAAACGACGGGCAATCGTGTTGAGTTTTAGACTGGTCGCAATCGCTCTATCATGATCGAGTTCGATTCCAAGGGCCGGTCGCTTGAGTCTTGAAGCATAGGCTGCGAGTTGGATGCCTGAGCCGCACGCACAATCCAAAACCATCCCCGAAGGAAGTTCGAATTGTGTGATGTAATCTGCACGTGTCATCGCCACCTGCCAAGGCGTGGCCAGTGGTTTGCCTTCGCTTGCATGAAAAAAGGAAATATCCTTCAGAGAAGCATCCGGAACGGGATGTCCCGTCATGGCCTGTTCAGAGGGAATCAACAGTTCCAATCGTTTCACCTACTGAGTGATGTCGGAACGGGTGAGAATGCTCTCAAACGGGATGCCAGCACTTGCAAATGCCTCCACGCCGCCTTCTTCACGATCAAGAATGCTGATGACTGCAAGAACTTCACACGTTGTTGTCTTCCGAATCCTTTCCACTGCTTGAATTGAAGAACCCCCGGTTGTGGTGACATCCTCAAGGATAACGATGCTGCCCCCTGCTGCAATCGATGCACCTTCGATGCCCGGAGGGTTGTTGGTTTTTCGGCCTCCTCGGCCTTTCGGAGATTTGCGAACCATGAACCCTTTCCGATGGTTCGATTCAGAACCTGCAATAACAATCGCCGTTAATGGAACGGCGCCTAATTCGAGTCCTCCAACAAAATCAGGATTCAATGCATCCAAGCGATGATTAAACAAGTGTGCAAGAAGTTTCGAAGATTCTGTGTGCATCATGACTGGTTTCATGTCAAAGAACCATCGGGACTGCCGCCCAGAGGCGAGCGTGAAGGCCTCATCTGAGCCCCCGTCCAAGAAGGCAAGTTCGCGAACCATTTCCACCAGTCGGTTCCACTCTGGAAGTGTCTTCAGTGAATCGTGAACGCTCATGCAACGACGGTGTTCCATCTAATGCATGAATGTTGGGCTACAACAGGGGATGCTGGTTCGCCGATTGCATCATAAAGTTTCGACAACAACAGCGGTGCGGGGGTCAATGTTCATGTCTTCAAAAGCATCAAGCAATGAACTCAACCCCTTGATTGGTATCGATATTCCTCGCCTCGAAAAAGAGATGGAACGCTACCAAAATATCCTCGACGAGCAAGCTGATCACGCGTACAGAGTGGCTGAACAGGCAAGAAACCTCGGTCTCGATCCCAAACCATTTGTCGAAATTCCAAGAGCTGCAGATCTTGCAAGCCGCACAGAAAAACTCCTTGTCGAGCATTTGGAATCCTATCCTGTCGCAGATGACATCCGTGCATTGTTGGCTGAATACGACCGTGAGACGACCTCCATTATGATGGCTCAACGCGTTGCAAAAGGTTTCCGAGAGAAGGGCTACGACATGGTGAAATCGATTGATGTTGGTCTTCGGGTTGGCCTAGCAATCCTGACCGAAGCCGTCCTCGTTGCGCCTTTGGAGGGAATCAGCGAAGTCCGTTTGCTGAACAACGTGGATGGTTCCGCCTTCGTTTCCGTTCACTTTGCGGGACCAATTCGGGCTGCTGGTGGTACTGCGCAAGCACTTGCAGTTCTGATTGCTGACATGATTCGGCGCGAGCTGAAAGTCGGCCCATACATACCGAGTGACGAGGAAGTTGAGCGGGTAAAGGAAGAGTTTGGACTGTATCGCGGTAACCTTCAGTATCGCCCATCGCCTGCGGAGATCGATGAAATTGTTCGCGCATGCCCAGTGATGATTAACGGTGAGTCAACTGAATCGATTGAATGTGCGGGATACGGACGCGTTCGCAACATCGATGAAGCCCGCATACGAGGGGGCGTTCTCCTCGTCATTGGAGAAGGAATGTGTCTCAAAGCCCCAAAAATTCGAAAACACACTGAGCGACTCGATGTGCCTGGATGGGATTTTATCACGAAATTTGCCTCCAAAGGCAAAAAGGAAAGCGACGATTCCGACAACCATGGATTCAAGACTCGCAGGGTTGCTCCAATTGACATATTCATGAAGGACATTATTGCTGGAAGACCTATATTTGGCGGGCCACAACAACCCGGTGGATTCCGTTTGCGCTACGGCCGAGGGCGCCCCTCTGGTCTTGCGGCAGCATCACTCAATCCTGCTTCGATGCTGGTCTTGGATGATTTCATCACCATCGGGACCCAAATGAAAATTGAACGCCCTGGAAAGGCCTGTGCTGTCACACCAAGCAGCGATTCTGAAGGTCCTTGGGTCGTTCTCTCCTCCGGCCAATTCTTGCGTATTGATGAAGCTGAGCAACTCAGAAAGGTTCGACCTGATATTCGATCAATATGGGACAATGGAGAGATCGTCATCGGTTATGGGGAATTTATGGAGAACAACAAGAATCTCGTCCCTGCAGGTTACTCGAGTGATTGGTGGGCAAGCGATCTCATCGATGCGTTAGGGACTTCAGACGATGTAGAGGCCTTTGCAACAATCTGCAAAGGCCTTGATCCCCATCCTGATGGGGTTCCCGGTGCAACAAAGATCGAAGATGAAAACGCACAATTTCACGTTCGTCGGCGTTGGCACCGCTACCTTTCGAAACTGACCCTCACTTGGGATCAAGCGTCAGCCATTGCAGAACGATGGAGGACTGCACTTGCACCTCCACACAACCCATGGTTCCTCGACCTACCTATCGAATGGGTTCCCGCCTTCTTAGAGGTGTTGAAACAAGGGGCTATCGAATCGTCGATTGAGCTTGATGTTGAGGTTGCACACCCGTCCAGTTCGGCAACTTGGCTTCGATTCAAGGGCGCTGCAAAGGGGTGGGATGCGGCAGCAATGGATCGGTTGCAGCCGGAGGTCATCCCTCCGCTGCAAGAAATTCAAGCGGTTGGCCTCGATATTAACCCTGAAGAACCGATTTTAGAGGAATCGCTGCCCGAAGGATGGACATTTATGCAACACGGTTTGCTGAAAGGTGCTCTGCTGCTGCTTGGTGTTTCCCATCACCATGATGGTGATGACATCGTTGCGACTTGCGGTTGGCAGGCAATGATTAGCGGACTAGGTTACACCGTCCGAAACAAGCAACTGCATCAACGTGTTGACATGAAGTCGTTGGTCGATCAACGGATTGTTGAGCTCCGAAATTGCAACATTGTCCTGCGCAACGAAGCAAAGCGCCTCGAGGAATTGAGAAAACAGCGCTCGACCGTTCGTATCGCTGCAGAAACGGAAGCACGACAACGTGGATTGGGTATTGCAGAGACAGACCAAGTTGGGCAGGATGCTGCTGACTCGGTCGAGGATCCTGGTCCCGAAGATTTTGCTCTTTACTCATCATCCTTGAAGATTCACGATAACCATGTTGTCGACGGAATTCTACCGTTGATTCGAGAAACATCTCCTTTGCGTTGGGAGCATGCTGCACCTCAACGGATTGGATGTCGTATGGGTCGACCTGAGAAATCAGCTCCCCGTGAGATGACGCCTCGGTCTCACACACTCTTCCCCATCGCACTTGAAGGCGGAAATCAGCGCTTAATTTCTAACGCAGCCGGGAAGGGTTCAATCCGCATTCAAATGGGGAAGAGGATTTGTTCAAAATGTGGCAAGGATTCTCCATTCATTCGATGTCATCATCGCGTTCTTGACGATGCGGGTATCCCAAAGGTGGGAGAAACCTGCGGCGGACGAACCGAAATGAGAGAGTCAACTGGGAAAAGTCGACGTCGGGGTGAAATGCAAAGTGTTCCGCTTGAAGCGATTCTTGAAGATGCACAACTTCGAATCGGCATGGGGCGATTGCCTCAACAAGTCAAGTGCGTAAAGGAACTAAAAAGCAGGAACCAAACGCCAGAACCCATCGAAAAAGGGCTCCTTCGCGCCAAATACGACCTCCCTGTATTCCGTGATGGAACCATCCGATTCGATATGAGTGACGTTCCTGTGACTCACTTTACTCCAAAAGAAATCGATGTTGATTGGAAACAATTGCATGCACTTGGCTACACGCACGATTGGGAAGGTAATCCACTTGAGAGCAATGAACAGATGCTTGAACTGTATCCTCAAGACTTCATCGTGGCAAGAAATGCTGCTGACTATTTTCTTCGGGCCGCACAGTTCATTGATGAAATGTTGGTGAAATTTTACGGATTGGAACCGTATTACAACGCCGCCAACAAGGACGATCTGGTTGGCCGGCTCATTTGTGCTCTCGCACCGCACACATCCGGTGGTGTTTTGTCTCGTATCATTGGTTGGGCGGATTGTTCTGGTGGTTATGCACACCCGCTTTTCCATGCAGCAAAACGACGAAATTGCGACGGGGACGAAGATGCAATTATGCTGCTGATGGACGGTTTGTTGAACTTCAGTCGAGAGATTTTACCCGCCAATCGCGGGGGTCAGATGGATGCCCCACTGGTTCTCACAACGAGATTAAACCCAACTGAAATCGATAAGGAAGCACTCAATGTTGACTCAGCATGGTTCTATCAACGCCAATTCTACGAGGCAACCCTCAGTCAACCGCATCCGAAGGACATCGCAGATTCAATGGATTTCGTTGAACGCCGTTTGGGATCCGTTGCTGCGGTACGCGGATACGGTTTCACACACGATTGCAATCGAATTGATGAGGGCCCTGAACTCTCCGCATACAAGACACTTGCAACCATGATTGACAAGATGAACGGTCAGTTAGACCTCTGTCAGCGATTACGGGCGATCGATGCACGAACCGTTGCCTCATCGGTCATTCGATCCCATTTCCTGCCGGACCTGCGCGGAAATCTGAACGCCTTTGGGCGTCAAAAGATACGCTGCCTGAAGTGCGGGCATTCGTATCGAAGAATGCCGCTTGCCGGCCAGTGTATCCAGCCAGAGAAAGCTGTCGGACGTGGCCTTTCGGCGCACGGTGTTGCTCGGGATGAGGGCGGTCTATGCGGCGGTAAGCTTGCACTAACAGTATCGGAAGGTGCTGTTCGAAAGTACATCGAAGTCACCAAACACGTCATGGATACCTATGGAGTGGATACATACACTCGGCAAAACATGGAATGGTTGGCAGGCAGTGTGGAGTCCTTGTTCAACAACGACCGGGCTCGCCAAATGTCCCTCAGCGATTTCCTGTAATCAAAGCGTGATTGGATCTCGCCAAGGAGAGTCGTCATCTTCAGATTGTCCTTCGATTTCTGGCATTCCAATGCTTACCTTTCGAAATTCTCTTGGTTTGCTTTCTTTAATCTCGGTTTGTTCAATGCGCTTTGCGATGAAGTTTCGAGTGGCCGATTCGCCAAAAGCAATGGCTACAAGAAGGAGAGAGAGCAATACATGGCCAAGGGTTGCAATCGGCGCAAACGGAGTGATGTCCAAATGTTGTATGGCGATTACGTTCTCGTCGATTGTGGTGTTGAGCGTGTATTCCCCAGGCGGCAGTTCTGCTTTGAGTGTAGCAGGCTCGTTGGTTGAGCCGGCCCAATTCAGCACCACCTCGTTTGAAGCATCGATGAGTCTCCAGGAAGCATTGGCAGAGCGAGATGGATCGTCTCGATGAATGAATTCTGTTGTGATTGCAATCGGTAATTCAGCATCGCTTCCGAAAACTGCTTTGAGAGAGACCTGCCGTTCCGGTTGAAATTCAAATCCTTGGTCATTGAGTTGTTGTGACGCTTCGTTTGCAGCAACGTTTGCCCAGATCGTGTTGATGATGAGGAGAGCAACAATCCACAACGAAAGGTTCAGTATTTGCTTACGCTCCATGATAATCAAACCCCCAAATCACCTTATCAGTTGGTGTTCGACACCAAGACGTCGCATTGATTCTTCCATCCATACCAATTTCTGTTTCTTTCGTTCTGGGTTTGTCGTGCCAGACCATGGCCCAACGTAATCCGTTCGGAAGCCCAAACATTCAATGTCATGAAGGGAACGACCCGCTGCTTGAATAAAACAAAGCGCTCGATCCCCATCCGTAAATCCTCCGGGATTGTACATCCCTTGGTAGTACTTGTCCGATTGATGCGTGAGCGTCAATGGAGGAGGTTGTTCAAACAAGCACCACCTAGCGACAAGTTCTTTCCAAATGTTGGTGTTGTCGCCGTGTGCATGCAAAACAACATGAGTGCCGAATTTCGCTGCCTTCTCCAAATGTTCAGACCCATCCCCGTCGCTCACGACACAAAGGACGCGAGACAAGTCATCAATGGCCCCCACTGCTCCGTCAGCAGCTATGAACAATGCTTCAGGGTACTCCGAGACCTGAATTGAATCGCTTCCTGCACCTACGGCAATCAAACGTTTTGCTGAACAAATTGCACCCTCAAGGTTTGAAAGTGCCTCATCCCGGGATGTTGTGGACCATGAACGTTGGTTGTACGGGGCGGCGCCCTGAAAGTGAATTGACATCGCATTTGCTGACGCATCATCTGCCTCCAAGGACCAACCAAAAGCTTGGCGAACCTCCTCCTGAAGCGAAATCAAATCACTCGACAAAGGATTGAGCACGGTCCTTCCAACCCGAGGTTGTTCAAGAAAGATATGGGTTGTCAGGTTCATATGGTATCGTGTTTGTAGAATGGTTGTGCCGAGGCCGACTACTCAACCATCCATCACCGATGAGATTACGCTTGCGCGTTATCCATTTTTGCCACAGGCAAGCGGTTGGATACAGCAAATGGCTGCGAAGCACAACATTACTCTGGACGATTTGCTTGAAGGGGCGTTGATGGAACCTGCTCGGAAGCGAGCGCGTATTCGCCTTATCGACAGTGTGCAATCAAAGGAAGGTGTCGAGTTGAGCGGCGGTGATATTCATACAGAGGAGGGGCGATTGATCGAGGCCTTCTCGTTTTATTACGCACGATTGGTCATTTGTGCATCCGAAGACGAACGCTTGTTGGCTCGGTGGTCACAGGCTGAAGCCGCCCGCGCTGAACATCTCTTGATACGGGACAGTCAGAATTTGCTTAACATTGCCAATACCTACATTTCAGTTCTAGAACAATCTCGAGTTGGACAGTCAGCACAACGAGGCATGATTAGTACAGACATCCAATCGCTTCGACAGTCGCAAGATGGTCTGGAGTGGAAACTCGGCCTTGCTGATTTTGTCGAAGTTTGTCCACGAATTACAGGAAACCGTTGGCGGTTACCAAATTGCGATGTCGATGCTGGGATGGTTCGACTTCACAATGAACAAAAGTACTCTTCCACAGCAAAACTCGCTCGGCTTTTGCGGGAACACATCAAGTCCGATGTCGAGCGTGAGGGAATCGAAAAGATGGCAGAGGTAACGACCGACCTTGCAGTGCGTCTTGCTGAACCGGTTGGAATGGTGCGGAATTTACTTGCTCAGAAAACGAGCGATGCGATTGCTCTGGTCGGTGCAGAAGAAGACGATTGGCCCCCTTGCATGCGGAAAGCAGTAGCGGATTTGTCTGCAGGCGTCAACGTCAACCACTTTGGCCGCCTATTCCTTGCTTCCATGGCTTCGACGTTGGCATTGCCTCAAGAGGCATGCGTTGATTTCTTTCGCGGCGCACCTGATTTCGATGAAGGCACAACGACCTATCAGGTTGGTCACGTTTTCCAGCATGGGTACACGCCATCAGGTTGTGGAAAACTCAAGGTCAATCACAACTGCCCGGTCCTACCAGGCGATGACCGGCTCTGCGACCAACCATGGCTCGATCATCCGTTAAAATACATACGAGCGACGCAGCGAAGGAAGCAACGCCAGCGACAGGCAGAAGCGCCCAAAGAGGCGGTGGAAGCACCTCCCAATGAAGCAAGAGTTTGAAGTGGAGGAGTGTCTACCCTACG
>JAKUNY010000034.1:0-3949 GCA_022451765.1 Candidatus Poseidoniaceae archaeon | reverse complement strand
CAAGGGAGCCCATGGCACGCATACTCGTATTGACCGTTGACCGAGACTACGATCTCGGCATCAAGACGTCAATTCGCGGCCCTGTTGTTGGTCGAAGACAAGTTCTCACTGCTGCGTTAAAACTTGGAATCGCAGACCCTGAGGAGAGCGATACAAATGCAATACTGGGGGCCCTTTCCCAGCACGACCTCCTTCTTGAGAACGGGGCAGATGAGGATGAGGTTGAGGTTGCAATTCTCACTGGAGACGAAAAGGTGGGCGTACGTTCAGACCGCGCCATTTCTGCTCAACTGGAGGAGGTTGTATCGTCTTACCAACCCGATGAAGCAATTCTCATTACCGATGGTGCTGAGGATGAAGCGGTTTTACCGATTATTCAATCGCAAGTCCGAATCGATCACGTTGAGAAAATCATTGTGAAACAGTCGAAAGGTATCGAAGGAACCTATTACTACATTGTAAAGGCACTCGAAGATCCAAAATGGAGAGCTCGATTTATGGTCCCTCTTGGCCTTGTTCTTGCTATCTTTGGGCTCGGAATCATGCTCCCGAACGAAATAGGGGGTATCGTCATAGGAAGTCTTCCTCTTCTTCTCGGATTGTTCATCTTCGCCAAAGGCGCTGGAATCGAAACCACCGTCAATCGCGTCATTCAAGAGATGCGAGAAAACGCTGATGCGGCGATGTTCTCGTCCTTGTTGTGGACTGCGACTGTTTTCAGCGCTATTTTTGCCGGCGCAGAGGGATGGCAAACTTTCGATGATCTCGTTGATACAGAAACGAAATCCATTCTATGGATGCAAGTTGCAAACTCATCATTAGCGTGGATTGTTATCGCTTTCCTGACCTCAACTGCTGGATTCATGTTGTTGCGCCTCAAGCGAGGAAGTTTCTCGGGATCATTGATCGTGCTGAGCATCTTCGGTATGGTGGTCTATTCCTTCGTCAACACCTCACTGCAAATTGCAATTGACATCCTTCAAGGAAACGCCTATGAATTCGAGGTATCAAACATCATCAATACACTCTCTGTTCCATTCGGATGGATTGCAGTCCTTTGGGTGACGATGACCATTCTCAAGGGATTGCGACAAAAGCAGGCCCAATCGGAGCGCTACTGGGGCATTTAACCCGATTCAATTCGCGCACAATTGTCCTCAAACCTCAAATTGAGGAAGCATAACCCAGCGTCATGAGTTCCATATCCGCACAGGATTTTCAGCGATTGTCAGGGTTGCAGGGATACGATTTGACCCTCGAAGTTGATGCTCTCTCTCGAAAATATGGCATGAGTTCAGAGCAGATTATGGCCGCTCTACGTTCTGCAAATCCATCCAGTCAAGCAACCCAAGAGCCATTCCAACCTGTAGCAAGCAAAGCTCTACCAGAACTCCCAACTCAGCCTCGTCAAATTTCGATGGAAGGGCTGCATTTTGACTACGACCCAACCGCTGAGGCAAAAGACCGCCGCACAAAAGTCGATCAGGCCATTGTGTGCCCTGGATGCGGGGTCGCACTTGGTATTCCGAGTCGGAGACCTATCCGAATCAAATGTCCACAGTGCCTCCATGAAGCGCTTTTTCATTAATGCAACATCCAGCATTGGGTTCTTAGCGCATCGATGCGAGATTTGATTTATTGGGTTCAGTTGAACATACCCTGGACCTGGGGACGAATCCACGAATGTGGCCGTATGAGCCCTCAAATTCCCCCCTTCCGTTGCCACCTCAGCCTCTTGTTTTTACCCAACAACATCTGCATTGGGTCAATGCTGAACACATCGAATCCAATTCAATGTCGCTCGACCAAATCCGAGACAGCGTTGCAGGATGGGAAACGGATTCTGGGATGAGTGTGGATGCATTGCTTGAGCAAGAAGGGGTCGTTGCGATGGCTGAGCGAAGACCAATCCTTCTTCTTGGAGAACTTGCAAACCCACGCAGACTTACCGATATTGATGCTGGACCTCTTCCAATCATTAACGTGCGAATTGATGATTTCTGTCGGACATGGACCGATACACTCGATTCACGGATGATGAATCCAGGCGTTCATCATGTGACTGCTGCACGGACGCTCGGGTGGTGGGAATCTGCTCATCTTGGATTCGCAAGCATGCCCCAAATTCGTCAATTGATGGAACATCTTGAAGACGGGTCACGAGGAAAATGGAAGCCTGGAAAGCTTGCTGAAGGTCAGTTGCATCTGTTGCATGATGCAACATTGGCCCCTCCAACCATCGATGATTTGGTCTGGGATGGAGAAAGTGAACGGATTGAAATTGAGCGACCTCCTTTCGACGGTCCAGAATTGCCCCTGAATGAAATCTTTACGCCGTTGCATACGCGTCAGGGATGTTACAATCATCGTGGTCGACTGGCTCGATGTGTTCATCATTTGCATCGGGCGTTCCACAGCAACATCTACCGAAGAGGATCTGCCCGGCAGTGGGATGATGTCATATCTGTTCAAAAGCGATAAGAAAAGCCTCATGAGGCGCAACCTCTTCGCTCGAATCAGAGGGATTTGATGATCATCGCACCCAGTGTCCTAACCGCTAACCTTGCAGCACTTGGTTCTGCATGCGATGAAGCCGTTAATGCGGGCCTTGATTGGCTTCATCTGGATGTTATGGACGGGAACTTTGTCCCGAACCTAACGTTCGGCCCGCCGGTCATCAAACAACTACGTCAGCACCTTGGTGACGGACCAGTCTTCGATGCACACCTGATGGTTGAGAATGCTGAATCGATGTATCAAGACTACATTGATGCCGGATGCAATCACCTTACTGTTCACGTTGAGGCTGTCAAACATCTTCACCGCCTCCTCCACGCAATTCGGGAAGGAGGAGCAACAGCAGGTGTCGTTCTCAATCCAGGAACGCCTGTAGAAGCAGCACTTGAAGTCCTTCCGGATGTTGATCTCGTCCTCATCATGAGCGTGAACCCAGGTTTTGGTGGACAATCGTTTATTCCAACTGTAGAATCAAAAATTCGTACCCTGAGGAAAGCCATTGACGAACAAGTCGCTTCTGGTGGACGGGATGTTCAGTTGCAAATCGATGGAGGCGTCAAAGCGCACAACATCGCTATGTTGCGTGATTGGGGTGTTACCAATGCGGTCGTCGGATCTGGCCTGTTCAACGCCAACGCTAGCGTTGCTGACAACTTAACAACGCTTCATCAAGCCCTCAATGACTGAGTGATTTGATGAAGATCCTTCTGGTGACGCTGCTTCACCCACTGCCGACCAATGCGGCGAGAGGAACATTCGTTGCCGATCATGCCCAACTCTTGCGAGACATGGGCCATGATGTTCGCATCGTCAATCCGCTTCCAAGACTTCTCAAGTACATGGAACAAAGTCGATCAACCCTAACAGGTGTTGCCAAAGCACCGAAATATTTCGAGCACAATGAATTCGAGATACATGCACCACGGTACATTGCTTACACCGACCATCCATATCCGTGGCTCACTGCACGTAGCATACGTAATCGCCGGAGATCAATTGAGAAATGGCTAGGAGATTGGCGCCCTGAGCGCATCATTGCGCACACTCTCTGGCCTGTTGGTGAACTCGCACGGTCACTCTCAAGGCGTTGGAACGTTCCGTGGACAGGTGTTGTCCATGGTCATGATGTCGATGTTGGGCTAACACATTCGACAACTGGAAAACGAATCAAGTCCCTCATGGAATCCGCCAATTCGATGGTGTTCGTCAGTGAAAGGTTGCGTACAACGGCGGAAAGCGCTGAAGTGCAGACAAAAAAAGCGTACACCATTCCTTGCCACAGTGAAATGGACGAGGAATGGGCAAGATCGATGAAAAAGTGGAACGGTCGCTGGCGTCGAGAATCAATCGACATCCTCTTTCCAGCTGATCCAAGACGACCGGAAAAGAACCACTACCTCGCCCTTCAAGCTGGTGAAATACTCGAGCGAAG
>JAKUNY010000033.1 GCA_022451765.1 Candidatus Poseidoniaceae archaeon | reverse complement strand
TCCGTCTTTACGCTAGGAAAGACACCAACCAAGCTTGCACCAACAATGGACTCCACAGCGCATGTAGCCTTGCTGTTTGGACTTCTCGCCCTACCATTCGCAATCATTTCAGGAATGAATTCATCACCAAGCGGAGCCCACACATCACCCCTTCTTGCAAATAAAATGCTTCTTTCAACGGCTGGCGGCGGACTTGCACTGGGGGTCCTATTTGCTCGCTGGAGGATGCATCAGGAGGGCATATCTCGACATCTACACAATGCCTTCGGTACGATTTCGACGGGTTGTATGCTTCTTACAGCTTCTCTTGGAGGCACGTACACGAGGGCTGATTCCTTAACTGAATTTCTTCCGTTTGTGAAAGAGAGTACACTTCTCCTTCCATCTTGGATGAGTTTTGTCGTTATTGCATTGATAATTTCAGCACTCTTGCTTCGAAAGTCTTCAACCGTAAAGCATGGATGAAGGTGATGGGGCCTCGCTTGGTGCTGCTTGACTAAGCAACGATTTCAACTGATCTTCGAGTAGTTGAGCTTCTTCGAGAAGTGGCTGATCATCAAGATGGGTTGTCGGTAGGATTGCATTGAGTTTCTTGACCAAAGCAGCAGCAGCTCGAGCATCTGGGAAACGGGGGCCGGCCTCAACCATGACGCTCATAACGTCGATGGATCTTCTACGGGCTTCACTGAGTAAAACACCGTTCATGCCGCGTATTACACCGCTTGTCAGCATGGGTATATCCATATCTTTCAGCATGCCACACACGTGATCAGTCGCTCCAATGCCAACAAGGTCTGTATCTTCTGTATCCTCATAATCCACGGTTGGCTCTTCAATCCCAGAGTTGCCTCCAAGGCCGTCTTTTGAGAATGCATCAACCAGAATACCCATTCGAATCTTCGAACCTTTTGACCAATCGTACAAGGCCCACACAATATCGTGGACAAGTGGACTTGGGATAACAAGTTCACTCATTAGAAGAATAATTTTGTCGCACCCCTCAATGCTGCATTCAGGCTTCCCAGCATAAGCCCGGATAATTGGCATCGGCTTGCCATCTGTAACCAATGTGAGTGGAGGAAGGCGCGGGTCTACGACTCCACCAACGAATTCCAATTGCAAATTATCGATCAAGTAATGGCCAACCACACTTGATACCATTCCTACACTTGGAAAGCAGGTGATGACAAGAGCGCCTTCCGTCACAACGTCTGCTCGAATTTTAACAAGTGTTCCTTCCATAAACCAAACTCATCAAGGAGGCATTCAACACTTTCGGCTCTAAGCGTAGGTTTCATTTCCTTCAATGTCAGGGAGTGTTCATGGTCGAGGAACGTAAGCACAGTCTTTCTCCTTCGGCGTGGAACCGATACGAGACCTGCCCTCGGATGTATTGGTTAAGCCGACAGGGGCTGCCTCGGAAAGCTGGTATGGCAGCGTCATTGGGTACCGCTGTACATGCTTCAATCGAGGATTTGTTGCAAATTGAATTAACCGGTAGACCGCCCGCAGAATCGAATTGGCTTCTTGGTGAAGCCGACGTCTTACTCCGAAAGCGTTGGGAGGAGGAGAAACAGATTTTTCACGACACTCCGCGCCATCCGAACTGGAAAGAAGACAAGTACAGCGAGGCGCAAAAACAGCAAAAAGGTGCGATTAACATGTTGCTCGAGCACGTTGGTGTTCAGGGATTGGCCCACGATCGTGTTACGATTGCATTGTGGAAGAAAATTCAATCGCTTGTCATTGCAGTTGAGGGTGAACTGGTGACCAAAGATGGCCAACTCATGGGCCGATTGGACCTTCTCCTCGCAGATGTGGACGATTCTGGAAATCTCCGTGGATGGCTCGTTGCGGATTTGAAGACCGGTAAGCCACCGCAAGGAAAACTCAAACCAGAAGTAAATCGACAATTGCGCATGTATCGGGACATTCTGCTTTCAAACAACGAGAAAGCACCCCCAGTCCAGGCTCAGGGATGGTACACAGACACCTCCTCAAAGTGGGATGCTGTTGGCGAAAATGTACTTGAGGCAGCATATGAGGCTTGGAACGCCACACAGCCATCCGACACACCTCTTGAGCCGACTCCGGGAAAATCGTCTTGTGGTGGATTTTGTGATTGGAAAGCATGGTGCCCTCATTGGTGGAATTGGCGACATCAAAACAAATCGCTTCACAAAGGGGACTTTGCAGACGGAGTCGTCATTCTCCACCAATACGACGAAGGGCGCTCAACAGCAACGATTGAAGAGTGTGTGCCTAAAAATGCTCTTGGTGGCGTGGAGCCAACCGGGCAGATGCGCAACGTAACCTTTGATGGGCGAGGCAAGGAGGTCCTTGAGGCGCTTTTGGATGATGGCCATCAGGGGCCAATCTTCCTTGGAAGTGCAATGATGAATCGAGAAGTATGGCGCGTCGGCCCTTGGTGCGATGTCCTGCCTTGGAATCCTATCCCTGATTCAGGTAGGCTTTGATCTGTTCAATTGCATTCGCATCGGTAATTCCATTGGGCGACAAGAGCCATTGAAGATATCGAGGGTCAAGGTCATTCAACTCTTCCAAATGGCGTCCACGATGACGTCCAACAGCGAGGACCATGTGCTCCCCATCGCGACGGACCATGCCATTCGGGTCAACCAGCTGTAAATCATCGAGTTGTGGGCCAAGATCTGATTGAACCTTCGCTGTTGAGCCGGTTGCACACCACTGTTCGACTTCCGCTAATGACTTTCTGAAGTAACTTGGGTGATCAAGACCTAATTTCCAAAGGAGCAACAGCGATGCTGCGGCATCAGCAGAGGCAGGGGGTGCATTTTCTAATGAAATACCATGTCGACTGCATTGTGCTCCAAGCCTATGTGGGCGTGGAAGTTTGAGCCGCCGGACTATTTCCAATGTGTCAAGAACTGCCTTGGGTTCTGGTGGCAAAGCACCGATTCGAAAGAATTCGTTTCTTAGCATCGGGAGATCGAATTGTCTTACATTGTGTCCGATAAGCACACTTCCTTCGACCAATTCTGCGATCTTGTCTGCAATTTCCGAAAAGTCAGGCTTACCCCGGACATCGGAATCTGAAATGCCGTGGATTCGCTGCGATTCATAAGGAATGGATCTTCGAGGATTGACCAACTGGTCATAGGAAATCTCAGTACCATCAATATCTGAGCCAATAAGTGCCAGCTGGACGATGCGATCTCGGGATGTACTAATCCCTGTGGTTTCCAGATCAAAAGCGAGAACACGTTCGCCTTCAAGCAGTTCCATGACTATCTCGACTCAGGCGCAATTCAAGAACTATCGCCTGAACCATCTTGTTCGGGGAAAATCATCGCTTAGATTAAAGAAGAGTCAGGTTAGCAGAAATGCATGGGTTTCTTCCGTCGGTTTTTTTTCAAGGGCGAACAAAATGTTGACTCGATGGAAGATTCCGAAAAAGAGGACAACATGCTTCCTGTGCTGGAAGAACAGTACAAACGAGATCTTGAAGAAGATGTATCAACAATCGCATCCATCCTTGAGAACGAGGACGAAGCATTAGTGACGCAGATTCCAATTCCAGCGCCAGACTATGATGAGCATGATGCATCGGTGGACGACGTCTTATCGGACTCTGAAATGGGGAGTTACACAGAAAAAAATGTGATTGAACACAATTCGGTTGATGAATTAGGAAATCATCTTGAATCCGCAAGCATCATCGGCGATCTTCCTACCGAAGTTTCTTTTGATTCGGAAGATTAAACGCGCAATTGAATCGATGAAAATATGGCCAGAACAACAACATGGTTAGATATAGGACGAGATTGAGCCAAGGCCAGTCATGAGAATTCTCTTCGACTTCGCGGGTTGTTCCTTGCCGCAGTGCTCCTAACTGTTTCTCTCGCAGGATGCCTCGAAACCTTTGATTCAACAACCAAGCCTCGAGCTACACTCGAAGCCTATCCACTTCTCATTCAGGAAGGAGAAATGGTTACCTTTGATGCTCGCCAATCCGACGCTATTGAGGGCATAATCACAGCCTACCGTTGGGACTTTGGCGATGGTGAGAAAACCGAAACTGTAACAGGTTTCACATCGCATATTTACGATATTTTCGGCGCTTATACTGTTTCCCTTGAAGTTGAAAATGACCAAGGAGGAGTTGATGAAGCATTCACCGTGGTCGTCGTCAACGGTGTACCAACCATCGAACTCACCTACCCCGAAAACCCGAGAGCTGGCGACGCAGTACTTCTCGACGCCTCCTCGTCCTCCGACCCAGAATCTGCTGAGTTATCCTACCAATGGGATTTGGATTGGAGTACGGATACGGACGGTGACGGGGATGGTCGAAATGATGTCGATTCGATTGAATCGCAAGCATTGCTCATGACCAATACAAGTGGTGTCTATGTGGGATCATTAACCATCGATGACGGCCAAGGGGGAATTGTAACAGAAGTATTCGAAATCAATGTCTCGGCAAGACAATTTAACATTGAATGGAAAGAACGCGTTGTTGAACAATCATGGTCTGAATATCTTGACGAAGGGGAGGAATGGACTGAAGAAATCTTGCCAGGGCAACAAGGGAGAATTCTTTCTTTCGAGGCTGTTCTTGAACTTGAGAACGACATTCTCCAACCCTACGACAATTTCTCCTTGATGATCTCAATTCCCGGAGATGGTTTCAAAGAAGAGGCTGAAACCGAAGGAGGCAACATAACACAATCCGAGAATGCGAAAGCCACCATAACGGCAAATGACCTCAACGCAAGAGGCCTCGACGAAGTTATCGAAGCAGATTCGGAAGAGATGGTTTTGACGATGCTTCTCGACCGAACCGGGCAAAACTTCGGACAGACTCCTTGGAGACTGTTCGTACGGGCTCTACAAACAAATCCAGATTCCACAGTTGAGGTTCTTCCTGACCCTGACCCAGGAAACGACTGGACGCTAACACTGCGAATCGTCATTCATGAACCAGTCATTACCGAAATTGCATTTGAGTAGGATACGACGAAAAAGGTTTGAATAGCCAGTGTTTGGAAGGACTGAGCAGGATGGTTGAATCAGTCGAAATCAGTCGGGTCAATATTCGAGACACACTCTCTCTCGACATTTCTGTTTGGATGAATCACCCAGACGATATGGACTTCAGGCCATCGCTCTCCTGCAAAAATAAGACGTTTACGATCTCATCGATCACATCGGGGGAAGACCTTGCAAGCATTGAATTGGATGATGAGCAAATGCAAGCGCTCAAAGCATCGTTAACCGCAGAGCTCCGAGTCAAGTTTCAGGTCCACGGAATGCACGGGCGCCTGAATAAAATCGCTCCGATTATCGCTGACGGTAAGGCCAAGAAACTCGCTACGGCGAATTGGAAGACCACTCAACCTGTGACGATGGAATAGGGGATACCCCCATTTGTTTGATAAGTGTAAACGCAAACATTTGCGCTTATGTCTCCAAGAAGATTGGGTAAGGGCTCCCAGAAAAAAGCGCGCTTTGAACGACTGAAAGAAGAGATTATGCGATTTGTAACTGCAAATCCAGGGTGTTCGGCCCAGTCCATTGTAGCAAATCTATCGCATGACCGGACCATGCGAAATCATGGGTTAACGCCCCGCAAGGTTGGTTTCTTTATCCCGAGACACCTCGGAGATCGATTGACTTGGTGGCAAGACCATCGCGCAGGACGACGAGTGTACGGTTGTCTTGAGACCGAATCGAAATTTGAGTAATGCGGGTTTGATGGCCAATTCGCGCGTCGATTGTTCACGTCTAGGGCATCATTTCGCTGCAGCAGCGAGTTCTTTTTGACGCCTCTTTTTTCGATTCTGCCGCTTCTTGTACCACGGATAAATTGGCCATTTCGCCAACCCTGTCCACATTACAAGAAAAATGAGCGTCGTTGAAACAAACTTATCCGTGCTCGCTGACCAAACAGAATCAATGAAACCATTGTGATACCACGCTATTCGTGCATGGTATACGACTAGAATCAGCCCAACACTGAGGTGTACGTATCTCCATATTTTATTCCAATTTCTTGACATTGTAAAAACCGAAGGCCCTACTGTATATCTTTTTACTGCAAGGCCTCGGTGAAATCAACTGATTTGAATAGCGAGGTTTCACTGTTCAGTAAGTCGCTCTGCCATCTCTCGTCGCGTTTCTTCTGGATCGATAAACATCGCTCCAAAGATAACAACTGTCTCAAGTAGTGCAGCGATGTAAAACAACGTCGAGTAGTCAAATCTTGCAGTAAGTGGTGCTGTTAACTGATAGCCAATGATTGCTGAAAGATTCATCATGGCCATGTATCCATTAAATTGACTGCCTCCTACCTCAGTCCATGTAATTCGCATCATCAACGTGTAAATGTTGATTTAAACCATGGCCCATACGAACGTCTGAATGCTCCAGATCGTCATCATGAAGAATCCGTTGCTCCATAAAGTCTCATTCATTCCCCAGAATGCAGTCACGAGTGCAGTCGTGAATGCTGCGTAAATGATGATGGCCTTTCCTCCAAATTGTTTTCCTAATTGTCCACCGACCATGTAGCCGAGCATCGTAACGATGAGTATTATGCCCCCTTTCGTAGCGTTAAATTGTTCCTCAGTCCACCCCAATTCACGAACAAACAGAAGCGGCAGAACAGGAATGAGGAAATAGGACAGTGAAATAATCAGACTCAAAAGAACACCGAGTTGTGCAGATCTAAAAGAGAACGCGATTTTGATGTTGTCGAATATCTCTCTGAAGTTTTTCACCTCAGGTTTCTCGCTTTTCTTCCCATCTCCAACGGATTCGCTCCATGGATACAGTTTCTCCCCAGGCCGCTCTGTCATGAACAAAGGAACGAGCATAATGACAACGAGAATGGGGATTTGGAGGACAATTGCTCCTTTAATGCCAACAATTCCGATGATTGTTCCTAATCCAGCACCTCCAATAATTCCGCCTACTGCTTTCGATGTGAACATGTAGCTGTTGACTTTTTCAAATTCATGAGGTTGCAAAACATCGACTGCAAGGGCATCCGTACTAACATCTTGCAATGCGGTAAAGACATTGTAAACAAGGAACATAACCCCCACAAGAGTCACATTCGAAGCCATATTTGGAATCAATAGCATTGAGCTTAGGACAATAATCATGCCGCTTTGTGCGATGAGAATCCATGGTCGTCTTTTCCCCATTTCTGGGAATTGGAAGCGATCGATGACTGGGCCCCAAATGAATTTGACAGACCATGGGAATGTTCCAAGCGTGAGCAAGAACGCTAACTGACCAGCTGCAACGCCCTCGACAGCGAGATAGGTGACAAACGTGACTGTGATGAATCCCCAAGCAATGCCTTGTGCCACATAAAGAGCACTTAGGGTGAGAACTCGGGCCTGGTAACTTTCAACAAGAGTTTTTCCTTCACCTTTGGACGTTTCTTCGTTAATTCCTTCCCAAAATTGGGTCGGTTCGCTCTTATCATCTTCTTCGAGGATAACACCGAGCTGGTACAAGTCTTTTCGATTAACAAGGTAAGCAACCAGTAGAAACATTCCTATGAACCAAGGAGAAAACAACAGGATAGATATCTCGCCATCTCCAACAGCAAATGAAGTGATTCCATTCCCTCCACTCAGCGCAAGGTCGATGACAAGGAGAGAGATTGTGCTTTCAACCTGTTCTCCGTTGTCGGTATGCGTGCAGAGTTCACCACTGAATGCGTCTGCCTCAACCAAGATGCTGATGTTGTATGTTCCGTACACCTCGTCTCCAAGGTCAAGTTGGCTCATGATTTCATCTTCCGACATCCCTGTGACATTGCCCACCTCAAGCAATGATTGATTGTGCCAAGTGAGGTTTACAACATGAGAGCCTGGGTTCAACTCATTTTGAGTCAGTGTCCAATCATTCTTCGAAATGGTTCCGTAAATGGTGTCTGGAACATTGTTTTCTAAGCCCGTGCACAAACCAAAATTTGCAGACTCATCTTCTTGATATTCAAGCAACATCGAGATTCCTACAATAATGCCCCCTGCATCCTGGACCTGTTGTATGACGTCATCAGAGGTTACTTCCCAAGAAACATTTTCATCATCGGGATAATATTCACTTTTCGTTTCCAATGCAATGACTGTCCACTCCGAATCGATCAGATACGTTCCGGAAGAAGCATTAGCGGCCTCTTCTCCTAAACATCCAGAGAATGGAAGAGCGAGGAAGGCGATAAGAATCCACGTCACCAACCGCTGCATGGCCGAAGCCTCAGCATCGCTTGATTTCAAGATTCGGGGGTTTTGAACCGACGACCTCTTCAATCGATTTCACCTACGTAACACATGGGCGAGACATCGGAGGTGGCAGCATACTTCGATCTCGACGGAACATTGTTGAATGCGTCGAGCGAAAAGACCCTTACAGGTCTTCTTGCGAGACGTAGGCCATGGAGGATTCCACATGCGACAGTTGCATGGACTCTAGGAACGACCTTCGGTCTCCTCACGGGCAAGGCGCCATACGATGCCCTCCGCAATCGCGGCCACCTGTCTCTCGCTTCATGGCGCGTTTTGGAACAATATTCCGATGAAATTGCAACCTCGACCCTCAAAGCAAAGGTTTCGCAAGGAGCTTGGGAACGACTAGAGTGGCATCGTAATCAAGGGCACAGATTGGTCTTGGTTACTGCAACAGTCGCTCCGATGGCCGAGGCGATGGCTCGAGTTCTCGGAATGGACGAAGTATACGGTTGCGGGCCTAAATTACGAACGGGCTGGCTCTCAGGCTCAGAACGAGGTTGGTCAGTCCCTCGAAGAAAGGGTAAAGTTCCCATTGTTCAACAAGATGCAGCCGAGAATGGACATGATCTTTCAAAGTGTTATGGATATGGGAACACGCTTGCTGACTCATGGTTTATGCAGATATGCGGCCATGCCATCGCTGTAAATCCAGAATCTTCACTTGAAAAACATGCAAACCAACACAGTTGGGACATTGTTTACTGGCCTTCATGACTTCAAATACTCTTGAATGCAAGTGTATGCATGGACGAACCATTTCTGCTTGCGCAAGACGAAGACGAGATTGAGCAACCCTCTTCCTCATCAGACTATCAAGCCATGAAACTGAAACAATTCCAAGGAAAAATTGATGCCAGCTTTTCAGCAATGCAGACTTCATTTGATTATTTGATAAAGACCATCAACAAAAACCCAGACAGGATTATTTTCGATGTCGAGAACATCATCGTTCTGGGTAATCTTGCAACCTACACCATTCCGCTAGATGCTGTTCTATCAAAATTGAAGAATCCATTTGCTGGTGGGAGTGGACTTCAGGCAACAAAAACAACCAGGAAGGGCGAGCTGAAGGGAAGAGAGTCATCCGTTTGCATCCAGCCAGACTACAGGAACGTCGCCGACTTGCCTGGATGCGATGTTCTCGATTCCTATTTTTTGATGCTCCTCAACGATGACAAATTCATCCACCAACCTGCTCACGGCCCTCTGAGAAGAGCGATGTTGCAATTGTATGGGCTGAGTGTTAGCCCTGCATCAGCAGTCATGAAGACCTGGATTGAGTCAACAACTGCAGCCGAATTCAAGCCAGAAGAATCGGCTGCAGAAATCAAAGGAACAGACGGCTGGAAATGGAGAGTATCCGATTCGAACCCATTGGTTCATGGATACTCCATTTGGTTCAAGAAAAAGAACCAAAGAAAGTGGACAAAGGTTGTGGATGACTCCTCGCTGTTCGAGTACAGCTACCATTACGACGACGTACTGTCGATTCTAGAGTTGCTGTCAGATTCACCCAGAGTACTTGTTCATGATGAGCCATATGCGTCAGATGAATATTTCATGCATGAGGTTGCTAAACACCATGCTCCTGTGGCCTTACGAATTCAAAATGACCAGCAGGAACGAGCATCGTCATGATTTGGCGGCCCCTCCGCGATTCGAACACGGGTCTCAACCTCCGCAGGGTCGAAGGATATCCAAACTACCCCAAGGGGCCGGGGTAATTGTTCCACCTGCCGACTTGATATAAGCACAACGGAATGCAAGCCGCTGGCTCGTACAAGAGTTCATACTGCTTCTTCCTTTAGACGCTGCATGGCAGTTCAAGTTAAGCGGGGTGTTGATTTCCCCATGGTTGACTTGGCAAACATTGCGTATTATCCGAGGATTTTCGATCTTGCACACCGTTTTTTTGAGGATGCTTGGACGCATATTTGCGATGTCCGGTACGCCGACCTACTCCTGATTCGGAAAACTGGGTTCCCCGTCGTCCACGTTGAGTCCGATTTCCATGCACCATTACGCTACGGGGATACGATTACTGCAACGATATGGATTGACGCAGTCGGAGAGTCATCCTGTACATGGTGCTATGAATTTCATAATCAGAATCGAGAATTACTCTGGACCTCTTCTCAGGTGACAGTATGCGTCAACATGGAATCAATGAAACGCCAATCAATTCCAGAGGATTTACGTCAAGCACTTTCAAATTGTAAAAGAGATGAATGAAATGATGAGTGGAGACGCCCCAGATATGTTCGCTGTCCGACCGGACCGCAAAGGTCCAAAGACAGTCGCTATTCTTCTCCTCCTTGGAGGAATATTTTTTGCAATTCTCGGTTATGCAGATTTATCAAATCATGGCTCTGAAGCACTCTCAGATAGTCAGATTGAGACACTGATCAATGTTCCGAATCAACAAGGAGAGAATCTAAGCATTGAGCAATTTCAAGAATTTCACAAAGGGGTGAATGAAGAGAACGGATATCTGATTCGTGGAGCCTCATTGGGCTTGGGCAGCATTCTCGTCATTGTGGGAAGCGTGTTGTTGTATCTTATGAAGCCGCTCGGAGGAAAATTAGCACTCGCAGGATCTACAATTGCACTTGTCGGCGGAATATTCGGAAATGTGATTATCCATGACGCTGCGAGAGAACATCTTCATGATTCCATGCTTATTCAGACCTATGAAATTACAGGGTATCTTTGCGGAGTTTGTACCTTTTTATGTGGAGCCTTGGCTCTACTTCCCTTGATAAACGCAAGGGCGAGGTTGGCTTTTGATGAAGCAAATGCCGTTGAACTTGTTCAGGACGAATCCGAATGATTGTCGGGCCTTGGCCATTTCTTTGCTAAGGCCTTCTTCAGGTCTTCATTGAGGATTGCGTTCCACCAATCACTTCCTTGCCAGATAGCATATTTGCCCCGTATTCCCCTGAGGTCAGCTCCTTCCATCTTACAGTTCCGAAAGTTGGAAAGATTGCATCGTGCCTTTCTTAGATCAGCACCTCGAAAATCTGCTCCGTCGAAGGCTGACTTCATCAAATCAGCTTCAACCATCGAGGCGCGACGGAAATCGCAGTCTGAAAAATCACCTTCTGTTAAATCCGCCTCGTCGAGAATTGCTCTTCTAAATGAAGAACCGCGGTGACGCCCCTTTCTGAAAATTGCCTTTGTGTGATTCTGGTAGGAGCAATCAATGATTTCTGATTTTTCAGAGGCGGGGTCGTCTCGGGGGGCACCCGCCCCTCCGCCGGACATTACCATAAGGCGCTCAGGAAGTTGATTGTTTATCGAGGTGTGCCTTTCCAGCGCTGGTCAAGAGCGAGAAACGGTTTTTGTCTCCATATTGAATTGGTACCATCAATAATCCACGTTCCTTTAGTCGGTTGAGATAGAGACTGAGATTGCCTGGAGGTTCGATATCAGCGTCAGAGAACAGTTGGTTAACAACTCTTGGCGGACTGTCTGAGATTTTTTCCACGTCTCGCAGATAATGAATGGCAGCGAGCACTTGATCCGGCTTCTTGCCCAATGAGCAGTTTTCTATGAGCGCTCGAAAGGCAGATCCTCGGTCTGGCAATCCGACGTCTCTCGCCGCATCAATTGCTGCGTCAATTGCAGCATTTCG
>JAKUNY010000032.1 GCA_022451765.1 Candidatus Poseidoniaceae archaeon | reverse complement strand
TTGGATCACTCCGGTGGACTCCTGTTCCTGAGCATGTACGGTCTTGTTTCTTTGGTTGCAGCACAATACAGACATCATGGCGTAACAATGCTTGCACCTTTGTCTACCATCTCATTGCTCTGGCTCGGAGATAACGGAATCGCCTACTCGTTTTTGGAAACCACTGTCTTCTCGTCAGATCCAGCGCAGATTAACGAAATTCGACCTCCACTTTGGTTTACTCCTGTGACAGGTACGCTTGTTGCAGCCCACATGTTGATGCCAATTGCTTGGAGTATCCGAGAGGTCCAGCGTAAGGAAGATCAAGAGAATCCATTCCCTTACTTCTTGCCTATGGTTTGGTTCGTGTTGGCGATTTGGGCAGTTCTACCATCAGCAGCATGGTTACCGCTCATCGCATGTTTGTTCGGCTTACTCAACGCATGGGTCCGTGGAGACATCAACCTAATACCAATGCTCTCGGTTGGCCTCATGTTCTCATTCATGATTGGTTTCGCAGGAGGCGAATACTTCCGAGAGAGCGAAATCTTTGGTTTCTCAATGCTGCTCTCAGGAATTGTGATTTATCTCTTGTGGGTAGCAAGCAACAACGGAATATTGCAAATGAACGTCATCGACGAGGAACGATTGGAAAAGCTCATGCCGTATACTCTGGATACACAACTACGTTTCCTTGCAATTTCTTCTCTTCTCCTTTCGTTTTACGTTGTAAACGGTATGGGGATGTTGGTTGGAAGTGCTTGGGTTACGTATGAAGCAATCCAAAAAGGAGACAAGGTATCGATTCTTTTCTTGCCACTGGTGGATGGATTAGCGGCAATGAATCTCATTTACCAGTTTGACGTTGGACCGGCAGAAATGCAGAATTTCTTAGCCGGTGGAATCTTCTTCCTCGAGGGAGCTGCCATGATTTACTTGTCATCAAAGACCGACGCAGTTTACGACTCAAAAGTTTTCGAATGGAAGGATGACGATGAATTCTTCCAGTACATCGAATATATGGGATTCTCAGGAGTCGTCGCCGCTTTGGGTGGAGTCATGCTCGCCTTTGGGGCAAACGATCAAACCGAACTCGCCCTTTTCCTAACAGCAACAATTCTGACTGCGCTCGCAATTACTGGATTTGATAAAACCCAGGCCGAGGTTCGATGGCGTCGTGGTCTCGGCGTATTCGGTTCAGTTCTCGCGCTGTTCATTTTGTTCATATACAACATTGAAAATAACGGAGAAATATTGTTCAGGGGGCTCACACTTGTCTCCATTGGAATGCTTGCGCTTGGATACGGTTTCCTGTACATGAACCGTCGGTCAAGCTACAACATTCATGACGTGGAAATTCCACAAGTCTTCGATACTGCTGTACCTAAGGTCAAACCAACGCCTGTTCAAGATCAAGAAGATGAGCAGGACGATGGAGATGAAGAGGAGGAAGAGTTCGAATTGGAGGAAGCCTTGGAAGATGAGTTGGAAGAACTCGATGAATTGGATGCTTCGGAAGAAGTGGATGCGTTGGTTGAAATGGCCTCAGAAATCGAGGATAAACAGAGCAACATCGGTTACATCAAAACCTCGGAAGGCTTCGACGTCCGTTTACCAAAGGAATCGATTGAGACCATTGCTCGTACCATCGAAATGACGCCTCATGAGGGATTCAAGCCTGTGGTTCGAGTCAACATGCTAGGACAAATCGTCCTCGACTTTGAGCCACTATGATTCCTCTTTCTCAAAGAGAGCAATGCGATCAATGACCATGTCTTGGCCGGGCGTAGAGGGGTAAACACCCCAGTATGCTTCACGCGCTTCTTGGTTGATGCTCATGCACAGAACAACATCCCCTGAACGATCAGCCATAGGTTGGCTTCCATTCAGATGCATAAGCATTGGTTCAATGTTGGACATGTTGACTACGCCCCAACCAACCTGTGTGCATGGAGCGACTGGAGAGACAGGGGTTGTTCCTGAGAGCGGATCCCATGTGGTGAAGGATGGATACCATGCAGACAAATTCAATGCATTGCGTACCTCTGAATTTCGGAGGGTAAATGTCTCGCCTTCGGAGGTATTTCCAGTCACGAGGTAACCACCTCGTTCTGAGGATGCACCAGAACCACCGTCATTGAATTCCTCTCTCAACTCTTGGAGGATGAAGGACAAGATTCCTGCAGTTCGCGGAGTTGCGAAAGACGTTCCTGACGTCTCGTGGTATCCATCCGTATCATCGTGATTTGGCAAAACCTGGGTCCAATCGGCTGCAATGTCTGGATAGGAACCACTCATGGTCTCTTTTTGGTCATCCCCCTCCTCAGCATACCCGGCGATGCCAATGGACCAGGGTGGGCCCGCAGTAGCATCTTGGACAGCAGGTGAGGGCGTGTTGTCTGCAGCACCTGTGTGAATCTTGTTGTTTCCAACAACGGCTTCATAGGTCCCAGTCTCAATGCCAGGTACAGGAAGCGAGCCTATGGCACCGAACGAGGGCGAGATAATGTCAACAAGAGGCTGGTTTGATGCTGCAAGTACGGCTTCGGTTGAGAATCCCTCCACGAACAAAAGCACAGCGTCTGGGTTTGCATCGAGTACGGCCCCCGTGACCGCTGTTCCGTGACCATCTGAAGGGTCATCGAGAATGTGAATGTCCGTACCCCCATCCGGTGATGTTCCGATGATTTTTGTTCCATGAAAATAGACGATGTCAGAGGTTGTTATTGTAGCCCAGCACGCTGCTTAGTCCGCTTGATAACGGTCTTCCCCCGAGCCTTCAAAGGTAGTGTCGCAAGTTTTGGTAACACCTAGTGAGTCAAGAAGCCAATCTGGATAGACCTCATCCGTACGGAAATGGTCGTGATAGACATTGATTCCGGTATCAACAGGCGCCACAACTGAATACGATCTCCAACCTGTATCTGCATTCGTTTCGAAGGAGGAACTTGGGGTTTCGTCTGAAAAATCCCATGCAGATGATGCAAAATACCAACCACCAACTGCAAGTAGGAGCACAACAATCAGCCAAGTTCGGAATTTGACCTTGAAGAGCCAGATGTCGATTGCCTCCCTTGCAACTGCCGTACTAACATCCACAGCATCGACCATGGATGACCCTGCACCATCTCCATCAAGAAGCCTACGCCGAGTTCAAGAACCGATTTCGACTCGACGTAACATGGACGACCAGAACAAACGAATGGTATGGATAGATCTCGAAATGACCGGTCTAGACCTCGAGCGAGAAAGCATCATTGAGATTGCAACAATCATCACAGATTCCGAGCTGAACATCATTGCAGAAGGGCCCAATCTCGCTGTTTCAGTCTCTGAAGATTTGATTGAAGGCATGGATGATTGGAACACAAGACATCATTTTGGAAGCGGGTTAATCGAAAGGGTTCGACACGATTCCGTCAGTCTGGAGGAAGCTGAACGACAGACCCTTGATTTCATCAAACAATACGTTCCTAGACGAACGGCGCCACTGTGTGGAAATTCGGTCTGGAACGATCGTCAGTTTTTGGTGAAGGAAATGCCAGAAGTTGCAAAATATCTTCACTATCGTATGGTTGATGTAACGACGATTAAGGAACTGGTTCGTCGTTGGTATCCAGATGTTCCAAGATTCAGCAAGAAAGCAGCACACTTAGCGCTTGATGACATCCGTGAATCGGTTCATGAATTGGCGTATTTCAGAGAGCACGTCTTCATCGACCGTCCGTAACGAATCCTTTCCAACGACGCATGTACTCAACGAAGGTTGGGCTAAGGTTGGCTCGGAGCAATTCTTCGGGAGTAAACGGAGGCTGGGATGGTCTGTACTCGGCATCAAGAACCTGCTTTGCCCAATCAGGATGTGGTAGTGCTACTCGTGCAACCCCAACTGCCTGTGCTCCCTCATTGAGAACGAACTGCGCATCTTTTGCCGTCCAAACCGAACCTGTGGAAACAATCGGTATCGAATTTGAGAACATTGAGCATATTTCTTTGGTAATGCTGTTGTCGTTTGGTTGCACTTCGAACACATCCCAACACGAGATATGGATTGCATCGATCTCTTCCTTGATGAGGAAATCAATCACCTCCTTTGTATCATCGAGTGTAATTCCGATATCATCTGAAACAGGAGACAAACGAACCATGATTGCAAATTGAGGGGAAACAACCTCTCTGATACCCCGGATAATCTCTATTAAAAAGTTGCAACGCGCCTGTACATTTCCTCCGTATCGATCGTTGCGCCGATTGGTATTGCTCCCTAAAAATTGTGCAATGAGGTAGCCATGTGCTCCATGCAATTCGATTCCATCAAATCCTGCGGTCTCACAGCGTTTGGCCGCTTCAATGAATGCAAAGACTGATTCTTCAACCTCTTTCGTTGTCAGAGCCCTCGAAACACCTTCCTTCTGAGAGATGAAATTCTCACTAGCAGAGCAAGGTTGCTTTCCAGTTATTGCTGAAGGGGCTCGCATGCCTCCGTGAAAAAGCTGAACAAAGGAGCGCGACTCGCCTCCCCTCAGTTTTGTTGCTAACGTCGTAAGTCCGGGAAGATGATGATCACTCCAAACACCAAATTCTCCGTCCCAGCCTTGACCGGATTCCTGAACATGGGATGCAGCGGTTGTAATGATTCCGAAGCCTCCTTCTGAACGTCGATGGAGGAAATCGATTTCATCTTCAGAAAGCGTACCATCATGGTGACTTTGTTTGTTCGTCATGGCAGCGAGAACACTCCGATTTGGAATGACCAAACCGTTTCGCATTTCCCATGAATCGCCCATCGAACGCATAAGACAGCCTCATTGGTCTCGCCAATTCGGAGCATGAACGTCAACATCCTTGTGCATGGACAAAATCTCAGCAATCACTGCAATCGCAATTTCCTCCGGAGATTCCGCACCAATGTTCAGTCCGATTGGACAACGCACGCTTTCAAGCGTTGCGTTTTGGATGCCACTCGTGATACAGGATTCTGTGAACGACTTCCACTTTGAACGACTTCCAATGGCCCCAATACGTGGGAAGGATTTCCCGTCCAAAACAAGATCTTCGGATTCAGCGATTTTCAACAGATGTTTTAGACGCTCAAGGTCCTCTGAATAATCATGACCAAGCAAAAGAACATCCGAGAAGCGTGTCAGTGTTTGTGTTGTTTCATTTTCAAAGAAGGAATCAACCGTTGAATGGTGTCGTTCAACTGCATGCGGATAAAGCTCAGCGGTTGTAAATGCCTCTCGCGTGTCTTGGACAGAATAATTCCAACCCTTTTTTGGTAAGAGGACGGAGATGGCCTCTGAACAATGACCTCCTCCCATCAACAAAACATGTGGCATCGGCAACATCAACTCCAGTGAAATGGTGACCTGTCCACCACAAAGCGAGTCGAGCGCTTGTACTTCATAGCCCTTCGCCCCTTTGTTGAGTCCAAAAGTGTGGACTTCAGATGTAGCTTTTCGATCTTGAATCAATTCCTTGCACCGGTTCAAAATTCGGTGTTCTAAACCGGCTCCACCCACCGTCCCAACCCAATCCTGATGGCGATTCATAGCCAATCTTGCTCCAGTTTTACCAGGTACGCTACCTTTGGTTCCAACGACGGATGCAAGCACGACAGGAGAGTTGTTCTGCAGTTGCTCCAACACCCATGCTAGAACCCTCGCCGTCATGGTCCATCCTCGTAGACCCCACACATACGATTTGCCCTAGAACCAGTCTTCCTTTGAAGCAGTGACGAGTTCACACAAGTCCTCTTTTGTGTCGATGTTGAGATGAAGCCATGGGAAGTCCACAGGTATCGTTTTTCGATGAACCAAGGAAGAAAGCGGAACGTCGGCTTTCGCTAAATAAACTGCATTGATGTCCTCCCCTACAATGAGCAATGGATGACCTCCTCGTTTGTCCCATACGGGGCATGAGGTTGTTTCCATCTGGAGGAGATGGCGGACAATTTGGACACTCCAACCTGGACGATCGACGGGTACTAAGAGCACCTTACGAGGCAACCGACCTTTTCGCTCTAAAATACTTGAAAGCCCGCACTGAACGGATCCTGTTCGTCCTTTCTCAGGATCTGGGTTCAACACGACATGCGTTGATGGGCAAAGAAGCATGAGATCTGCAAGGAGATCTGTGTTGGTAACAATCGTCACTTCAACATCGTTCAGTTGATGCAATCTGCTCATGAGGCATTGAACCAATGGTTGGCCATTGACATCGACGAGGGCTTTTGGTTGACCAAGCCGAGAAGAACGCCCAGCAGCGAGGAGTATCACATCAACCCCTCCCATGAATCTTCGAGGAATGGAATGATGTTGAGAATTTCGGTTCATAAACCGTGGGATTTTTCTTTGGTCATGTCAACCAACATGATTGATTCGCCTCATGAAAAATCGATTAAATTTCTCCTAGACGTCTGTCAGATGGATGGTCTTGAGTTACTAAAAACAAGTACAATTTACAAAATAACGGTACGAATTCGTGGACGCTCAGGACGACATTATGAGGTAACTGCAACACGCCCAATTGGACTGTTCAGCAAAGTTGGCTGGGAAACAAGCGTAACAGGGGCAGCTTGGAAAAACGATTTAAACTCAGAAACCAGTCGGTCCTACACGGTGAACTTGTGCTTGAACACCCATGAGAAAAAGCGGCATCTACCAATTGGTGACCGTCTTGCTTCGTTGGTGCTTAGCCTTCACAACGATGTCAAATTGGCGATGGATATACCACTTGTTGCTCAATTTATTGTTTGTCCGAGGGATGATCTTCTTCACATTTACACGTTCCAAGATGATATGATTGTAACGCAAGATATGATCGATAACCACGAAGAGTTTGATGAGGATTATGATCTGTATGAGGATGATGAAATCGATCAATTTGAGGAGATTGAGAATCCCATGGAGGATTGGTTTGCTGATGACGAAGAGGATGCAGAGATGCCAGATTTGGGTCAGCGAAGTTGGTCGCAAGATCTTGGTGAATTCATTATGCAACAGTTCGAACGTTCGAAAAGTGAATCATAGGTTTTTGGTGATTTCTCGACCGATGATCATCCGCTGGATTTGACTGCTTCCCTCGTAAATTTGCATGACTTTTGCAGCCCGCATAAGTCGAGCCACTGGATACTCCTCGGAGTAACCGTATCCGCCGTACACCTGGACTGCATCGGTCGCTATTTGCATGGCTGCATCCGATGCGAATCGCTTTGCGTGGGCAGCGGACTCGGTGTTCTTCACACCTGCATCAGCCTCAGCAGCAGACCTCCACGTCAACATGCGACTGGCTTCGATACTGGTTTTCATATCTGCAAGCATGAATTGTATGGCTTGGTGCTTGTGCAAAGGCTTGCCAAATGAATGGCGTTCATTGCTGTATTGCAGTGCATGCTCGTAGGCTGCACGTGAGAGACCGGTTGCATGTGCTGCAATGTTTGGACGGCTCAAATCAAATGCATTCATGGCATTCATCCAGCCGCCAGATTCGCTTTCTCCGATAAGGTGGTCTGCAGGAACTCGCACATTGTTGAAGGTGATGCTTCGTGTGTCACTGCATCGTTGCCCCATGTTGGTTTCCTTCTTTCCAAGTGAAAGTCCCTCGGCATTCGATTCAACGATGAAACCAGACATGCCTCGATAACCTGCATCTGGGTCTGTCTTTGCGAGAACGAAGAAGAAATCAGCATAACCTGCGCCTGTAATCCACATCTTCGAACCATTGATGACGTAATCATCACCATCACGAACTGCTGTTGTTTGAATCGCCGCAACATCTGATCCTGCACCAGGCTCGGTCACCGCATAGGAGGCAAGTGCTCCTTCTTCTGCTACTTTTCGCAGCCAGATGTTTTTCTGTTCTTCCGTTGCGCCTGTGATGATTGGTGCGCATGCAAGTGCTGTTGCGTAAGCTGCTGTTGCAAATCCAGGGTCGCCCCATGCCAGCTCCTCATTGACAAGGACCTCTTCCATGCATCCTAGCCCTGGCCCACCGTACTGTTCAGGAATGTGGAGATTGAGCAGTCCCATCTCGTGAGCGAGTTGTATCGTTTCCTTTGGGTAAATGGATTCCTCGTCCCAATGCTCTGCGTGCGGGCGAATTTCATCCAGAGCAAATTCACGGGCAAGTTCACGCAACATTTCTTGCATCTCGTCCAACTGGAAGTCGACCATGATACTCCCAGATGGAGGTCGGCCATAAGTCTTGATTTACAATCAATTCATCGATTGAGTTGTAAAACGACAAGGAAAACAGCGTAGAATAAGACCAAACAAACGCCTTCCCAGCGTTCAAACCGATACGTTCGGCGCATGAAAAAGAGAGCGAGAAGAACACCCAAAACGGTTGCAGGGGCGATAAGTTCCATTGTCAAGCCATTGTCTGAACTCGATATCGACAAAGGATGAATCATCGAAGCAATATCAACAGAGAGAAGCGGGTCTGTAATGTTCGAACCGATCAAGGTGCCAATCGCAACACCTTTACTGCGTTTTGCCGCCATGAGAGCGATGGTAAGTTCAGGCAATGATGTCCCAATTCCAGAGACCGTGGTCCCAACAACAGAATGTGGGACCTCCAGACGAAGCGCTAGATCGTAGGCCTGTTCGACAAGAATGTTGGCCGCGTATACAGCAAATCCGAGACCAACAAAGATCATGATGAGATAGGCTGTAGAACTCCAATTCGAGCCTCGTTTCTCATATTGACCAGGATGCTTGACCTCCTCTTGACGAATTGCTTCACGCTTTAGCAGAAGCCAAACGATCTAGGCCACGTAAAGCGAGGCAAGAATAGCTCCCTCCCATCGCTCAAGCGAATTGTTGGGCCACACAAAGAACAAGAGAAGCATTACGGCTAGAAGCATAATGACGCCATCACGGTTTAACCATGAAGGTCGAACCTTGACAGAGCGCGTCATTACAACAATTCCTAGAATAAGTGTAATCTGAACGAGAATGGAACCGAGGATGCTACCAATTGCAAAATCAGCTGCTCCGGTTTTGCCTTGACTCGCTTCGTATGCAGCACTACCTGATACGAGGATTTCTGGGAGGGATGTCCCTATCGAAACGATCGTCAAGCCAATGACGATTTCTGCTATGCCTGCTCGCCGTGCAAGGCCTTTTGCGCCTTCAATAAAGAAATCAGCACTGGTGATAAGCAATCCGAGTGACAGGAGGAGAATGAAGCTCACGACGAACATTGAATTCGACTGCCCGAGGTACTTCATCAGGACAATGGCGAGGAACAAGGCTCCCGTAATGAGCATCGCGTTGAAGTGAATGAGGTGGGGGAGTCCCCGCAACTCATCCTTCTGCTCCATAATTCTCCCATGCGTTAGGGGTTTTGATGCTTCTGCACCGCTGTAGAGTTAAGATGATGGTCTTTCTTGATTTCGTCGAAATCGTGTGGAAGCGAGGTGGCATTGAGGCTATTGGTACATTCACCATGGTGATGTTCGGCTGCGGTAGTGTCGCAATGGAACGAACAAATCTGGAGATTTCGCTCGCCTTTGGAATAGGCGTTGCATTGGTCATTGTTTCCATCGGACGCTGGACTGGAGCACACATCAACCCTGCAGTCTCGATTGCATTCTGGTACAGAGGAGACCTCTCTTCAACGGATACAGTCGCTCATGTTCTTGGGCAACTCCTCGGAGCCCTTTGCGCAGGATTCCTTCTCAACGGAGCAGGTCCCACCATCCGAAACACAACATGGCTGAATCTTATCGGAATTGAGATTCTTATTACATTCCTTCTCATGGCCTCGATCTTAATGATTATTCGTCAGACAGAGAAATGGGTTCCTATCGCTCTCGTCGTTGGTTCAACCGTTGCAGCTCTTGCGTTCGGATTTGGAAGGTACACTGGAGCAAGTATGAATCCTGCGAGAACCTTTGGACCAAACCTTGTTTCTGGCGATATCACATTAATTCCGATTTACTTCGTGTGCACGATTTTTGGCGCTATGCTTGCCGTCGTTGTTGAGCGATTTATTGCATCAACTTCTGAACAACCTGCGTGACATGGTCAACCGACGGAATGGTGTAATTCTCCAACGGTGGAGAAAACGGCACAGGTGTGTCAATGGCACCGACGACGACGGGTTGAGCTTCGAGTTGGTAAAACGTTGATTCGAGGATTCGGGATTGAATTGTGTGACCCAATCCACCATGCCATTGACCCTCTTGTAGGACCACGAGTCGACCGGTTTTTTGAACAGAAGCGATACATGATTCTGCATCGAATGGAAGAAGTGTTCGTAAATCAATGATTTCGACATCGATTCCGTGCTTGGACAATTCCTCTGAGGCTTCAGCGGCGATGTGCACCAGTGCACCCCAGGTAACCAGTGTCACATCATCGCCTTCACGAATGATTGACGCTTTCCCAATCGAATGACGCTCACCTTTCTCGACCGATGAATGGACTGATTTTGTGTCAACTTTCTGGTTGATGTTTTGTCCCCATCCGGTCTTCCCGCCTCGCAATCCATAGAGTCCAATGTGTTCAAGGAAAAGGACTGGGTCATCAAGATGCGCTGCTTCGATGAGAAGATCGTAAGCGTCTTGTGGTGTGCCGGGAGCAAGAACCACCAACCCCGGGTCGTTTGCAAACCACGATTCAATCATGTTTGCATGGAAAGGGCCTGAGCGTGTTTGAGCACCAAGAGGGACCCGTATTGTCATTGGACAGTCTGCTCCCCATCGCCATCTCAGCATTGCTGCGTTGTTGACCAACGCATTGAAGCCAAGCGCTGCAAATCCACCAAATTGAATCTCGACCATTGGACGCATACCGGAGAGCGCAGTACCAACACCTGTGTGCACAATGATCGCTTCACAAAGTGGCATATCCACCAATTTTTCCTGATGACCGGCATTCTTCAATGCCATGTTCATGCCAAACGCACCTGCAACTTCCATATCTTCACCAATAAAGACACAATCATCCCCGTACTGGTTTGCGATGTCAACCATTGCTTGTTGAATCGCTCTTGCATAGGTCCATCCGCCCGATTCAACGTAGTTGAGCGGTTTGATTGAGGCATCCGTTGAAACAATGTTACTCGAACCAATTGCTTCAAGATGTTCGGAATGGGTTCTTGCGTCTGGAAGAGAGGTTACGCCTTTGGTAACGGTCGACGGTTCGGGCCAATCCATGGCTTCAACCGTTTGACGAGCCTCATCGACGTGCTTCTGTTCTTCAGATTCCATCGCAGCAATCTCTTCTTCGGAAACACCAAGGGTCAGCATCAATTCTCGGTGTGAAGGAAGGGGGTCCTTTTCGGCCCAGTATTCGAGGAGTTCTCGGTCGACATAGCCAGGAGGGGTTCCTGTTTCGGACCCCAGATAGAGGTCGTCATGGTGGTGAGCATGCCCACACCCGCGCATGGTTTCGACATGAATCATCGTCGGACCACCTCCCTCGAGGCCAAATTCTCGAGCTGTTGCAACACTTGCATGCCATGCAGCGGGGTCTGAGCCGTCAATGGTCCATGCAGGGAATCCCATGGCAATGGCTTTGTCAGCCCACAATTCGACGCCGGACTGATGAGCAGGTGGAGTATCGAGTGCAATCTGATTGTTTTGAAGAACGTAGCAAATTGGTAAACCTCGCGCTCCTGCGAGATTGATCGCTTCCCAGTATTCGCCTGATGAAGAGGCTCCTTCACCAATGCAGGCGACGTGAAACCTGTTCAGCGATTGTTTCCAAGCCGCAAAGGCAAGGCCAGTCATTGTTGCGCTCGCAATCGGTAGTGGAGCAGTTGGTGGAAGAACGCCAACGTGCCAAGCACCGATGTGAAGATCACGTCCTCCAGCACCTTCGTGCCCTCCGTTTTGATTTGAGCCTGCTTTGCCCATCTGAGCAGCCATGACATCCACCACTGTGTCTCCCATTGCGAGTGCTAATCCCACATCGCGAATCATTGGCGCAACCAAATCGCCTTCGTATCCATTACCAGGTGCGTGGGCTTTGTTTGGCTTTTCGGCACGCTTCAGCGCAGTCGCCACAGCAACAACACCTTCTTGCCATGTCGATCGGAAACCCTTCCCACCAAATCGTGAACCGTCCGGTGTTTCCATTCCCGAAAAGAACACCTCCTTGAGATGCGCATCCATTGCTCGTGTGCGTGTCATTAGGCGTTGCCATTCCAGTCGATTTTCCATGGTCGTCGCCATATAGTAGGCAAGCCGGCGAAGACAAAGACGTAAATCTACAATGAGATGTGAGATGCGACGCTCCATGTGCTCGATGATGCTGCGGCGAGGCATGACCTCTTGATCGAGGATTGTCGAGATTTTGTGGTCGTTTTGAGCTTCGAAACCTCGCTTGAAAGCACTCACAAATCGTTCACTGAAGGTATGCCATGACTCACCGTCAAAGGAATGTTGACCATCAACATGGAGGTGATCCCAGATGTTCGCAGCAAGGAATACATGTCCTTCGTGACGTTCGGCGAAAAAGCGCATTACCTCTGCACGTGCTGCATCGTAGAGGAGCGGTTGAGTAAACGTTAGTGCTTCACTAGGAGTCCACTTAGCCCCGTGAATCACTGGTTGTGCAGCCTGAGTCATAACCCGCCTCCATGCTAGCCAAGGAAGCCCTTGTTTCAAGCCTATGGATTCAGAAGCATAGGAAATTCCTCACTCTACGTCACCGATTGCTTCCTCG
>JAKUNY010000031.1:2586-12407 GCA_022451765.1 Candidatus Poseidoniaceae archaeon | reverse complement strand
TGAAAAAAGCAAGGATGATCCGACAATTGAACGGACGAGCGGTTTAATTCCCATCTCATCCCTAGCGAGGATTAATTGATTGTTGTGTGCATCCCAAAGAGCGAAAGCAAACATACCGTCCAACTGTTTTATCCAATCACCATGGTCTTTTGCACTGGCTTTTCGATCGGAACGGATCGATTTCTCGTAAAGTGCAAGAATTGTCTCACTGTCACCAAACGTTTTCCATGCGTAATCGTTCATCGAAGAACGCAGTGATTCAAAATTATAGATTTCCCCGTTCGCAATCAGGACGTTTCCTTCTTGCGACTGAATTGGTTGTGGACTTCCATCCAGATCGACGATTGCGAGACGAGCATGTCCAAGACATACCGATTCGTCTTCCCATATGCCTGACCCGTCAGGCCCTCGATGATTCTGTAACTGAATCATCTTTCTGACGATGCTTGGCTCAGGAGCCCCAAGCATACCTGAGAGGCCACACATAATGCAAAATGTAGGCACCTGCCTAAATAGAATTGCTTTTCGTTGAAATCACCAAAGCGGATACCTGAAGGCAGTGACCACCATCAAGATGACTGCAATTCCGAAAAAGGTGTAATACACTGTCTGGGGTGGTTCTTTTGAATCATCGTCGCCGTACATTGTTACCAACAATTGACCGAGCAGGTCACGATTCTAAAATATGGCGGCGGAATGATTTCACATAATACCCAAAAATGGGTCACACACGAGAATCACTGCCAAGGGAATCAAAAGCATCGTAGCGTTATCATCGATGTAACGGAGTCGGGGCCACTCTGAGGCAACACAAATTGGTCCCATCAACGCAACGAAGAACCAAGGCGTATCCACAAAATAAGCGCATGAAGCCCAAATAAGGGCTATGCCAACTGCTCCAGCCCAGATTACGGTGTTGGTTGAGACCTCGTTTCGACGTAACTCACCGAGGAGTGGATCACCTAAGGAGAGGCTGAGAATTAATGGATAGGCATAGGCTGGGTCGGGTGCCAAAAGCAGAACCATTCCGACGCCCAGTGCACCCCAAGCAAGTGCTGAAACTTGTTTTGCTTCATAGGAGCGCTGACCAACGATTGTCCAACCCATGCGCAGACGTACAGCCTCTGCAAAAACCGCAAAGATGATCACGGCTGAAACGACTTGCTCAAGCGTGAGCGAAATTGCATCAGCAACGTCGTTACCAATCTCAAAGTACAACAATGGTATGAAGGACATGCCAAGATGAATGGCTCGCCTTAGCACGTGTCCCGACATTCCGCCAACCGAAAGTTCAACCGGATTCGTCAATTCGACCTGATCACTCATTTCCGTCCCTCAATTGGGCGTATGCATCTTCAAATGACATCAAACCTTCCTCGATTTTCATGAGAAGGGAATCAAATTCAGGATGTTCAAGGAGCAGCCGCTCATGATGCGACAAGAGTCGTTCACGCCAGCGTGCACGTCCAGCACGCATCGATTGCTCAAGCGTCAGCAACATGGATGATGCCTCTGCGACACCGTCACCATACAGCGCGCTAACCAAATGAACGTCAGGTGCATCCTCGTGCCCTAGATGCAGGGATTCCCGCAACTCATTCGCATGACGTTGAGCACCGTCGAGATCGGATTTGTTGACAATGACTGCATCTGCAAGTTCCAGCAAACCTGCTTTTTCTGCTTGTACACCATCACCGCGAGCTGGCCCTTCAACCAGCACGATTCGATCTGCAACGGCAGCACATCGAACCTCGGACGGGCCCGCACCGACGGTCTCAATGATGACTTTGTCCCAGCCGACCTGAAGGAGACAAAATGCCATATCTCGGACAACAAGAGGTACTGAACCGCTGGTTTTTCGAGTCGCTACAGAACGGAGATAAACAGATTTCTTTTTGATATCGTCATCAACGACACTCATTCGAACACGATCGCCAAGAAGCGCTCCACCAGAACGGGGAGAAGAGGGATCAACTGCCAGGACAGCAATGCGAAGACCATGGTCGACCCATTCATGCAACATACGATCGAGAAGGCACGATTTTCCGACTCCAGGAGGTCCAGTCAATGCCAGAATCTTCCAATCAGAACCACCAGAGTGGGGCTCAGAGAACCGAAGTTCACCGTTCTCAATCGAAGTGAGGAGGCGAGCAAGTGCTCGCCTGTCACCTTCTTTTGCAGCTTCGATTCGATTGTCCAAGGGCTCACCTTCATTCAGATGGATTCCAATGCCATCCTGCGCCGTGACCTACGCCAGCATCATCCCGCTGGACAGCGGTGGCGATGAATTCAACCATCTCTTCGGATGTTGTTCCGGGACCAAAGAGGGCACGCACGCCCGCTGCAAACAACGGTGGCCAATCATCCTCGGGAATGATTCCTCCACCAAATACGATGACATCACCCATGTTATGTTCTCTGAGCGTCTCGCAAATACGAGGGAAAAGGTGACCATGCGCTCCCGATAGTGAAGAAATGCCAAGCAAAACTGCATCCTCATCTCGAACCGTCTCGATGATTTGCTCCGGTGTCCGGCGCAAACCGGTGTAAATGACTTCATGACCAGCATCACGTAGAGCACGGGCCACAACCTTCGCACCCCTGTCATGTCCATCGAGGCCGGGTTTTGCGATAACGATACGCAATGGCTGGTCCATGTTGGGAGGAATGGACTGATGGTTATGAAAGAGTCGTTGGAATTCATACAATGCTCAACAATTCGGGGATGATATCAAATGTCAGTTCTACCGTCCGGAACCATGCCTTGGGATAAAGACCCCCTTCACCTGCAACCCAGCAAGGGATATTTGCGTGTGCGAAGAGTCAACCGGGCAATCATGGAAACATGGTTTCGAGAGATTTCAACCGTAGATGTTGACACGCTTCCCGAGGAAGGAGGAATTATTTACACGGCATGGCATCCTGCCGGTTTGATAGATCCAATGCTAATGATGGCAGCCTTACCGGGTGGATTGACGTTTACTGCAAAGTCGACGCTGTTCAACATACCCATCTTATCGAGGATTATGAAGTGGATCAATGTCCAGCCCGTTCAACGGGAACAGGATTCGGATGCGTCTCCAGAAGAGCGAAAGAGAGCCAATTCCAAACTTGTCGATACGTTAGCAGAACTTGTTGCCAACGGTGAGCGAATCGCCATCTTTCCAGAGGGTATGAGCCACACAGAATCTCATGCTGTTGAATTGAAAACAGGAGCTGCACGGATACTGCTTGAAGCACATCGTAGAGCAAACAAGAGCGGTAAACCCACCCCTAGCATCGTACCAATAGGCCTTCATTACAGCGATCAGCATAAGTTTCGTGAACGGGTGAGTATGCAGATCAACCGTGCCGTAGAGACACCACCTATGCCAAACAGGGAAGGAGCTCCGAAACCGACGCCAGAAGAACTCGTCGAACATGGAGATGTCGCTCATGACAGAGCATGGTGCCGTCAAGTCACCTCAATGCTGCAAACAGAAATCAATCGCATCAGTCACGCACAGGAATCATGGGAAGATCGGGAACTTGTTTGGCGCGCAAGAAGGATGATTCACACCATTCGCAGTGGGGAGAACGTTTCCAAAATTAGCTACAACGAAGCCGTAATGGGTTCTCGGCGTGTTCGGGCAGCATGGCAATATTTCTCGGTGAATGACCCGCAGCGCACGGAAGAGATCGAAACCAAATTCAAATCACATCACCAAGAAATGGAACGCATCCAACTTCGCTCGTGGGAATTACAGGACCGTGAAAAAAAGATCTCAAAGAAGGCATTCGTCAAGAATTTCGCGTTGTGGGTTTGGTCGGCTTCATGGATGCTTGGCTTCGTCACGTGGTCTGCTATGATCGCTACAGGTGCGCCCTATATGTTCGTCCGTGTGTTCGTTGCCCGGAAAGCTCGCAAAGAAGAAAATAAGGCAGGAATCGGCTCCATGAAACTTCTCTACTCCATTGGGTTGTATCCAATTTGGTGGCTGTTTTGTGCTGTTTCACTTGGATGGTTTATTGCCTCTGTATCCTCGCCTCTTCAAGATTTCAAACTCCCTGGAATGATTTTGCCCGTGCTTGCTGCAATTCCGTGGCCGTTGGTGTCGGCTATCCTTCTGATTTGGTGGCCGGTATCTGCCAGATTGCATCTAAAGTTGTACCAACGCCTCAGCAAATCTTGGAAAAATCTCCGCTTGTGGTTCAAGTTACGCAGTGGCCAAATCGAATGGGATTCGCTCATCCGCTCACACCGATCGATAGCGACTGAAATGGCATCGATCGGTAGTGGTTTGGTTCTTCCTGGGGACCCAGATTGGATTGAACCTCCCATCGGCAAAGATGATTGGGAAATGGTTCGATTCCGACCGTCCTAAGGTCGATGCATTCGGATTTTGTGAAGGGCAACGAATAAGGGCGTTATGCCCAACCGTGTATCGGTGAGAAGTGTGTCGTCCACAGAACAACGTCTCAATGACCTACGCGCTCGAAAGGCTCGAAGTGAAGCCGGAGGGGGCCAAACACGAATCGATGCACAGCATAATCGCGGGAAAATGACCGCTCGAGAACGCCTCGAAATATTGCTTGACGAGGGTACTTTCCAAGAAATCGATGCACTTGTTGAGCACCGTTGTCGGGACTTCGACATGGATAAGAACGTCATACCTGGTGATGGTGTTGTCACGGGTCACGGGAAAATCAACGGTCGAGAAGTCTTTGCTTTCGCTCAAGATTTCACTGTTTATGGCGGCTCATTGGGAGAAATGCATGGACTCAAAATTTGCAAGGTTCTTGACATGGCCTTGAAAACGGGCCGACCTGTAATCGGCTTGAACGATTCAGGTGGGGCACGAATTCAGGAAGGTGTTGCATCGTTGGGTTCGTATGCGGAAATTTTCTTTCGCAATGTTCGAGCATCTGGAGTTGTACCGCAAATCAGCGTGATTATGGGACCCTGTGCAGGTGGTGCAGTGTACAGTCCTGCAATCACTGATTTCGTCATTATGGTCGACAAAACAGCACACATGTTCATCACTGGTCCAGAAGTCATCAAAACAGTAACCAACGAAGTTGTTTCCTTCGAAGATCTCGGTGGTGCGATGACGCATGCATCAAAGTCAGGCGTCTCCCACTTTACAGCCGACAGCGATGACGCTGCAATCCAACTTGCACGTGACCTTTGCGATATGTTCCCCTCGAACAACATGGACAGAGCTCCTGTTCGCAAAACCTCCGACAGCCCCGATCGAATCTGTGATGCCTTGGACAACATGATTCCCGAGGATACCAACAAACCATACGATGTGACGGACGTCGTTCGAGAAGTTCTCGACGATGGTGGCTTTTTGGAAGTTCAAGCCGATTATGCAATGAACATTGTTTGTGGGTTTGGCCACCTTGCTGGACACACGGTAGGCGTTGTAGCCAACCAACCCAAAGTGTTGGCGGGTTGCCTTGACATCGATGCAAGCGACAAAGCTGCCCGCTTCGTTCGATTCTGTGATGCATTTAACATTCCAATCCTCACCTTTGAGGATGTACCAGGTTTCCTTCCAGGGACCAATCAAGAATGGGGTGGAATCATTCGTCACGGTGCAAAATTGCTCTATGCGTATGCAGAAGCGACGGTGCCTAAACTGACCGTTATTCTACGCAAAGCCTACGGTGGTGCCTACGATGTCATGTCATCAAAGCACATACGAGGCGACTACAACGTTGCTTGGCCGAGTGCAGAACTTGCTGTCATGGGAGCCGACGGTGCTGTAGAAATCATTCACAGACGGCGGATTAAGAATGCACGTAATCAGGAGCAAGAACGCGAAAGACTGGTTGCGGACTTTACAGACACATTTGCAAATCCATACAAAGCAGCAGCGATGGGTTACATCGACGATGTCATTGAGCCAAGTGAAACACGGTCCCGTCTTTCTCGGGCCTTGTTGATGTTGTTGGAAAAAGAAGAGATACGTCCTGCAAAGAAGCACGGAAACATCCCGTTGTGAGGAATGGCCATGGCGGATGAAGCGACCCGAAGAATGGCTGCAATAGCGGCGGTTCTCAGTCTTTTAGAAAGCACAGATGATGCTTCGAATCGGGGGCGGCAACGCGGCGAGGCATGGTCACAAGATCATCGGAGGATGAACATGGGCCGTTCTTCACTAATGAATCACAGGAGCAACAGAAGTCCTTGGAGATGATACGATGACAGAGAAGCGAACAGTCAAAGTCAACGGTGAAGAACTGGTAGTTGAAATCAATCTCAACGATGATGGAAGCTATGAAGCAACCGTCGAAGGTCAGACCTTCATCATCGAAGTTCCAAATGCGCAAGCAGCACCTCGAGCCCGTCGGGGAGGAGGTGCCAAGAAGAAGAAATCTGGAACAGTCTCAGCCAGCATTCCAGGAAAGGTTGTAACCGTTGAAGTCAAGGAAGGTGACGTCGTCAAAGAAGGTCAAGTCATTCTTATCCTTGAAGCAATGAAAATGCAAAATGAGATTCAGGCTCCCGTTGATGGGACAGTCATCAACGTAGCCTGCGAGGAGGGACAGGCGATTGAAGCAAATGTTCCACTGGTTGTCATTGAACCAGAACCAACCGATGATGAAGATTGAAGGGCAACAGTTCAAGTGGTATGAAGGCGAGGTATTGATATGACCGATGGACCGGCGTGCGATTTTCCAGGATGCGGTGAGGTTGGGGTTATCATTTCCCGACTTTCCCCTGAAGGATACCTCGTAGCCACAGGCAAGAAAGCCTACTCGTTCCGGGAGGCATACCGCCGATTCCATTATTGCCAGAAACACCATGAAGAACTGATGAACGGTGTTTGGTCTCGAGTTCGAAAGCCTGATGACAAAAAAGACGGTCATGTAGCCCCAACTGCGATTTAGGGGTGACATACATAAGCAACCTAGCCTTGTTCCACATATGTCCGGAGAACGGAAGGCCATTTCTCAGAAAATTTTGGTGATTTTTAGCACACTCATGTTGTGCTCGTTATCCCTTTCGATGTCAACACCATCGATGTTGATTACCGAAGAAAAAGCTGAGACAAGTAGCCCAGCAGCACGAAACAACTCAACATCCGGAATTCCAAATCCTTGCTTGGGTGGTGGCACCAACGCATCGGGTTCAATCGTCTCAGATGTTCTTGAGGTGAACGACGCTCCTGCAACCGCAACCCAGGCGAGTAATCTACCTGTGACATGCACCGACCTCTCGTTGCACAACACAAACGATCTGGACTACTTCGAAATACAATTGGTTACGGGTGTCACTTACTACGTCAATGTGACATTTTCTCACGCAATTCAAGATGTCGACGTTGATTGGGATGATTCAACAGGCGCAATGCTTGATTTTGGTTCATCAACCACAGACAACGAATACTTGTCTGTACTGGCAACGCAAAACATCACCTCCTACGTGAATGTCTTTCCTTACATGAGCTTCACTGGTACCGTTAATCCGATTACATACAACATCACGATTGAGACGGATAACCCTGGTGGTAGTCAAAGCCTCGAATTGGTGTATGTCAACATCATCAACGGCACAAATGCAAGCGTTTCGTTTGCCGGACTACAATCCAACACAACCTACAACCACACGACCGTGCTTACGCAGAATATGATTGGAAATACATCAACATCGTACAGTCTTGGGAACGGTACATTCAATTCTTCAAATTCCTCAACCTACGTTTTTGATGTCAACTACACATTCGAGCGAAATCAATCCACCGTTGAGATTGTCACCCTCCTGTATGATGCAAGTGGAAATCTTATCGCTACAGGATCCGATCAACTGGATATTGACATGCTGGCCATAGAGGCAACATCATCAACAACCGGAGAAATTAATCTCACCAATCTGAGTATTGGAACCTCGTACAATCTCACGTGGATGGTGTACGATGAAAGCAACTTTTTGTCAGCTTACTATGCAAACAACAACAGTGTTTATGCTGGATTGAACGCGTCCGTAATCGATGAACAGGTGTATACCTTTACAGCCCAAACTGAAACCCGAGACTACAACATTACGTGGGCGGGACCAACCACATCGAACTATCATGGTTTTGTTGGTGTATTGAGTCTGAATGGAACGGTCGTCAACCTCGAGAACAATGAAAATTTCAGTGCATTTGGTGATGACTTCTTCATTCCACAACTTCCTTCCATTGTCATCAGCAGCGCATCTTCGAGCGTGAACTCAACAACAAACGACGTGACCACACATGGGCTTGATCTCGTTGTCGGTGACACATATCAGTATCGAATCAAGATTCTCGACTCCGGCAATGCAACCATTGCTCAATCGCCGCTAACAACGGTAACTGCTACTTACCAAGGAATGAGTCTTGGAACATGGAACTACACAACCCCAACAACATCTGGAACATATTGTGCCTTTGCAGAACTGTATGAGGCGGATGGAACACAGCGCATTGGAGACATTCTGTGCTTTTCGCTCATCTTCGATTCAGATTTCGACGGTGTTGCAAATGAATTGGACCTATGCCCTTCCAGTCCATCAGGTGCCATGGTTGACCAAAACGGTTGTGCAGCGAACCAACGGGACACCGACGGGGATGGTGTCAACGATGATTTGGATGACTTCGTCAACGATTCATCCCAATGGTCTGATCAAGACGGCGATGGATACGGTGACAATCTGAACGGAAACAATTCCGATGCTTTCCCAAGTGATGGTACGCAATGGTCCGACCAAGATGGAGATGGATACGGAGATAATGCAAATGGATCCTATCCCGATGCATTCCCTACAGATGCTACGCAATGGAACGATGCAGACGGTGATGGGTACGGTGACAACGCAGGTGGAAACAACCCAGATTTGTGGGTGAATGATCCTTCGCAATGGGCTGATTCTGATGGAGACGGCTTTGGAGACAATTCGACGGGTACCAACGGTGATGCATTCCCTACCGACGGGACACAGTGGGTAGATTCCGATGGCGATGGATTCGGTGACAACCCGAATGGAACGAATCCAGATGCATTCCCAGCCGATGCTACACAGTGGGCAGAGACCGATGTCGATGGATACGGTGACAACCGCAATGGCAACAATGGAGATCGCTTCCCAACCGATGGAACGCAATGGGCTGACCAAGATTTCGATGGATACGGTGACAATCAGGCAGGCAACGACCCTGATGCGTTCCCCACGGACGGTTCACAATGGGCTGATAGCGACGGTGATGGATACGGAGATAATCAAGGAGGAACAAACGCTGACAAATTCCCGAACGACGGCACACAGTGGAGCGATGATGACGGTGATGGGTACGGTGACAACGCCAACGGAAACAACCCAGATTTGTGCCCGAATACTCAATTTGGTCAAACGGTAGATTCGACTGGATGCGCTGATAATCAGCTCGATGATGATGGAGACGGGGTAAGCAATGACCTCGATGTTTGTCCAAATACACCCTCTGGAGAATCCGTCGATTTCAATGGATGCTCAAACACCGAACTCGACGGTGATTTGGACGGCGTGAAAGATGCTTATGACAATTGCAAGGCGACTCCACGTGGTTCGACCGTTGATTCAAGTGGATGTGCAGATTCTGAGAAAGACAGCGATGCAGACGGTATTTCTGATGACATTGACCAATGTCCTACCACGCCTGTTGGCAGCGCTGCAAACATCTTCGGATGTTCAGCTGAGGAACGAGACCAAGACAATGACCAAGTTGCCGATAGCGACGACCTGTGTTTCAACACACCAGAAGGAAAAAGCGTCGATGAAGTAGGATGCGCAGAGAGTCAAAAAGACAGTGACAACGATGGCGTATCGGACG
>JAKUNY010000031.1:0-2576 GCA_022451765.1 Candidatus Poseidoniaceae archaeon | reverse complement strand
CCTCGCTTTGGTCGATGAGAACGGCTGCAGTTCGTCGCAATTGGACGATGACAATGACCTCATTTTCAACGATGAAGACGTATGTCCTGCTACGCCTTCTGGTGAAGCTCCAGACGCAGAAGGTTGCTCAGCAAGTCAACTGGATGATGATGGTGACACCATCAGCAACGCCGATGACCTCTGCCCGATGACAAACCCAGATCCATCGCTCGATGCGGATGGTTGTGTTTCAAGTCAACGGGACTCGGATAACGATGGTGTTTTGGACAATCGTGATGATTGTCCTGAGACGAATATGACCAGCGTAGCTGATGACGACGGTTGCGCCCTCGAACAAATCGATTCTGACCAGGATGGTTACAACGACCGTATCGATGCATTCCCGCTTGATGAAAAGGAATGGCAGGACTCTGACGGAGATGGCGTACCCAACAAACAGGATGCATATCCTGACGACCCTTCACAAACCATGGCTGAGGCTGAAAGCGGAGGCAGTGGTTTCTTGATTTACACACTCGTAGCGATTCTTGTGCTTGGCGCACTTGCCGGTCTTGGCATGATGCGTAGGAACAACATATTGGGTGTTGAAGGAGTCAGCCCATTCTCACAAAACCCTGCGGCTCAGGGACAGATGGAGACGCAAATGCTTGAGCAACAATCAACAGATACTACTGAACCTACGCCTGCCAATCAGGAATGGGAAGAAAACGGTGTCCGATGGTTACGCCAAGACGATGGCTCCCTGTTCTATCTCGACCCACAGGCGAATCAGTGGGTTGCATACGAACAACCGCAGTAAGGTTGGATAAACATAGGCAAGCATTTAGGTTCTCAACAATCTGATTCTTGACATGGAAGGGGAACTTCAGCATGACCGATATGCTGAATTCGCATTAAGCGCCATGGTCAGTATGATCATGATTATTTTGTTTTCAGCCATTATTGCTGGAATGGCACTGATGATGATTGAGCAAGCGTTCATGGAGTCAAGATCTCAAAGCATTAACCAGTCAGAGACACTGGATGCAATTCCATACGTGCTCACATTTGAGGTCGATTCACTCGATACGGTTGACAACACCAACGATCGATTGTATCTCGTTTTCAAGTTCCCATTTGCCTCAGAATCAATCGAGGATTCATCGGTAAAGTGGGTCGTGATGGGTGACGACGGTAAAACAGGAGGTGCTCCAACAAACAACAAACTGGATTACTCTTCAGGGGACTTTGAACTTGCCACAACGCTCACTGGGAGTGGCTCTGACCAAAATGCCATTGATGAGTTTGAACAAGGTACATACTACCACATCTTCCTTGACATGACCAGTCCAAATGGCAACGGCCAATATGATTTGAAATTGGATTATGGAGGAACACTTGTCCTTGCAATTGAAGACGGTAGGACAGCAGAAATCGATTTTTACTTGGGGAATGATGCCGGCCCAGGTTATGACTTAATGGGCTGATACAATGGAAAAACAAGACACCTTCGGACAAGTTGGCTTAGGAGCAATGATTGTTTTCGTAGGGGTGATGGTTGCAATCGTTTCATCAGCATCCGTGATGATCTATCAACTCGAAGTGATTGCAGAAAATACAGAATCAATTGTTGCAACAACCTCCAAAGAAGCCCACACTCAAGTCGTGTTTGTTGGCGCATGGGTTGCGGATGCATACGACGATTATTTGTTCATGATTGAGTACCAAAGCCTTGGCAAAGAAGTCGAAGTTGAAGACGTTGGTTTTGTACTGTGGTGTGTAGACATCACCGGAACGTTGCACAGGATAACTGGAGAGCTCGGTAGTTGGGGTTCGGGTCCAGTTCCAAACGTTGCAATTTGGGAAGTCGGTGGAGAAATCGAGGAACCGGATTCGTTGGTCTCGGGCAAGCGGTATTTTATCGGAGTCGATGGTGGGACCGATGCGAATCCTGGCGGCGCTCAGTGCGGACCAGAGTTCATCCATGATCGAGGAATCGTGGCTTATTACACCATCTTCCTGCCCTTTGGAGGACATACCACGCAAGAATTACGAGCGATAACACTCGGTCCAGGCGAATCGGTCACCTGAGGCGAAAATCGGTTTTGTTTGTTACCGAGTTGGTCATGGTTGAATCGAATTCAACGTTCGGTAGCGATTCAAACGATAGCATTTGATTTCGACGTTTTTTTCAAACAACACCCTGGGCGAGCATGGCCTCAGCGATTTAGAGGAAGCCAGCAACGTTTGCACCAAAGACGTAATCACCATCACGTCCGTATTCTTTCGCAGTCTCATATGCTGCCTTGTGAATTCCAACCATGATGGCATCAAGTCGCTCATCGACCTCTTCACGGGTCCAAGACAAACGAAGCGAGTTTTGGCTCATCTCAAGCCCAGAGGTGGCTACACCACCGGCGTTGCTGGCCTTGCCTGGAGCAAAAAGAACACCGTTCTTTTGGAAGACTTCCACTGCTTCGGGTGTGCACGGCATGTTTGCACCTTCTGCAACTGCGATGACGTTGTTGTCAACGAGCATTTGTGCTTCTGCACCGTTCAGTTCGTTTTGCGTTGCGCAAGGAAGAGCAACATCGGCG
>JAKUNY010000030.1:4757-12704 GCA_022451765.1 Candidatus Poseidoniaceae archaeon | reverse complement strand
GTTGATTGCCATGTGGTTCTTTGATTGATCGTTGTCAATCGACATTTGAGGCTCAAACCTTAACCACATAACCGACGGTTGCCGTACCACATCGAGCAGTGAATTGACCGCAAGGTTTCCACGGTACTGCCCATGGTCGAGATGCTCAACATTCTTCAGCGAAAGTGCTGCAACTTCAGACAGGTCTTGTTCGATTGTGTTCCCTGCAGCATCAGCGATGAGAAGCATATCGAGTTGTTGTTGGCCCCACCACCCCTCGAGTCGAACTGGTTGGTCTTGAATTGCTTGGATTCCGTTTTCAAACATCAAAGCATCCAGCATCGAATCGTCGAGGAACATTGCAAGAGGAACGTCCCACTGAGCGACAACGCTCGGCGTTGATTGAAGATTTTCCAGTGCTGTCGAGGTTCCTTGGACCATCAACCCTGAAGGACCGATGAATTCTCGAACCTCAAGCCCTGGTATCTCAGAGAGGTCCTTGCGAACATCGAGCATGGGTCGGTCGTTGTCAATCAGGAGGAGTTGAGCATCCATCCTCGGTTCGAGTACATCGCTCGACAGAGGACGATTCAATTCAAGTCCGTGAATGGAAAACTCACCCAAGCGTGAGTGTGCCACAACAGCACGATGCTCTTGTTGGGTTGATGCGTCATATGTCCCAACAAAGTCAGAATAAGCATCTGTGCGAATTGAAAAATATTCAACCTCTCGTTCATCTTCAAGATTTTGTGGAGATTCTTGCTCTGGGCCAACCATCGAACTCCATGGACTCATCAGCAAGAGGATGAGAATCCCGAGGGCCAGACGGACTTGACGCTCCATTGATTCTACCCTCGCTTGGATGACGCATTTATCGCTATGGGTGAATTGTTTGAACAAATGGCCTTCAGAACAGGCGAGTCGTTCTTTCGACCTGATCGACAAAAATTTCCGAAGCATAGGTTCCGACGACGTGGTTCACTTCCATGAGATTCTGACTGTTGTCAAACATCGTGTACCGTACCGATACCTTCAGAGTGTACTGATCCCATACGGTGTAACCCAAGACAATCATCTCCAAATCATCGCCTGCGAGGGATGAGTGTGCTTTGACCGTATCAACCTCAATTCTCATCGATTGAATCAGTACGTCCTCAGAATCAAGGAATTGGACTTCAACCACAACATCATGAATCGCTCGACTCCCATCGTTTTGCAATTCGGTCATGATCAAATGGCCACCCCGTTGCATGTAGACCGTGTGTACCTCAACATCATCACGAGGTATGACCCAATACCAGCTGCTTGCCAGCAAGCCAACCATGAGCAAGAGAATGAGTCCAGCAATGGCAACCCGGACAGGATTGATATCGCGAATACGCTCTTTGACAAGCAGAGCGACTTCTTGCGCCTGTCGGTAAGCTTCAGCTTGTTCGGGATCACTCAAATCGAGACCCATCTGCATCGCTTCTTGATGTTGGGTCGCCTCAAGCAATCCCATCGGTCGAGCAGCGACGATATCGTCTTCATGGACCACTAACTCATCATCCATATTCTCACCCAAAAATCATCGCAAAGAGCGAAGCAACACCCGATGTAAAGGGTTCGACCACCATAATGTGGCGGGTTTCAACCGATCCCCCTGTCAACGTACTGACAACCGAAAGATCGGTTACAACACCATTCACTCCAATCGACGTGGAGGTTGGAAGAATACCTGTGAACTGTGCATCGAGGAGAACACCTCGACCATCCACCTCAAGGTCTCCAAACAAAGGAACGTAGACACCGGGCTCGAGATGAATTTCTGCACTTGATACAAGCCGACCAGTTGTGATGTCATCGAGAACGATGACCGGATAGCCAAGCGGTCGATGAATGGTGATTGTCGCACCCTTGAGATCTTCACCGATGATTTCGAGACGGTCAAGGAAAGCACCGGGGGCGCCGGGAAGATTGGATTGACGCATGTACAACTCTTCAACACCGTTGTCCGAGGAAACGATGCGAACACCCCAATCTTCCGTGGTTTCAAGTTTAAACGTCTTCGGGAGATTCTTGGCAATCATCAGCGTATCGCCTTTCGCGTCGATGGCTCTGCCGCTGGCTTCAATGTACATATCCATCTTGTCTGAATTGGAAGCATAATCGAGCGTCATCATGCCCTGGAACGAGGTTTCCTCGCGAATATCATATCGTGTATCCGGTTCTGCAGCGAGGCTCATGACCGATGGGACATCACGGAAGAAGGTCGTTGCAGGCCACCAGAAACCGTCAACAAAACGATGTTGTTGAATCATCATCGAATCGACGCTCGTTTCACCCGACCTAAATGCTTGAGGTACGTCAACATCGAGCAGGAGAACATCCCCAATGGTTGCAGAGAAACGCGTCTGTTGAGGAACGCCCTCTATGAAGGTCTCAGCACGTACAAGGTTCTCAAGATCAGTGAACACTGAATAAACATAATCCAACCGCTGACCCACATCGTAACTCATGTCGATTGAGAGTCGAGGTACTGTCAGATTGTCTTGTCGATAGAAGAACGCTGCTACAGAAACGTCTCGCGATTGTCCCGTATCCAATCCAAAGATTTGCAATTCAGCAGAGGATAGTTCTATTCCATTCATCGTGAGATAGAAATTCTCACGCGCAGGCAACCAGTCTTCGAGTTCCATTCTGAAATCGTACGTTGGAATGTCGTCGGTTAAAGTGAAAACGTAACTGATATCGATTTTACCCGATGGTAATTGAGGCAACCATGTTCGAAGATGCCAACTGCGACGTTTCTCGAATGTCAGTCCAAGTTCCTCGAGCAAATCCACATCGAAACCGATCAGTTCACGTTCGGTGATAACACCGTCATCCAGCAGCTCCATCAGAGGGTACGCAAAAGACAAATTTGACTGCGAGAAGGTCTCTTCCAGCGTTGCGCGCTCATCGATGTCAACGACGTAGTCGGAGAGAATTCCATTTACAACCAATCGATTTGACTCGGTCAGATTGGTTAACTTCGACAAATTGAAATCAAGAACTGTACGCTCAACCGCTTGCATATCGAGACCATGTTGCCATTGTGGCTCGCCGACAGGAACCGTTCCTTTTCGCATGTCGGAAACGATGTCAAAACTTTCACCTGTTGTCATGTCAAGTCCGTAGGCCACGTCTTGTGCGTTACCTGTTGAATCACCAATGTTTGAGACAAGGCTGTACACTAAGTCATTGACAAGTCCACCTATTCCAACAACATCTCCGAGGAAGAACGACAAGGATTCCACGCCTTCTCCTTGACTAAAGTCTGGGATTTCCAACCCAGTGGAATCGACATCGCTTGGCAGTACGAGCTCAAGATTGGCAGGCAGCGGCTCAAGCCGCATCATTCCGTTGAGTCCGAGGAATGGATCGTCGTAGTTACTCACATCTTCCATCGAAATACTGAACGGAGACGATACTTGGCGTTGCAGTGCGTAGCGCGCACTGCCCTCTGGACCTGTTGAGTTCGGATCGACGGGAGAGTAGCGTTGAACGGATTGAACATTGGAAATTTTTGCACTAAGAGATGCCTGGGCCTGATCAGCATCAACCCAGAATCGGAAGTGATCTCCGTCCATGGTTAGTGGCGTTGTTGCATTTGTCATTTGAACCATGATCGAGGTAATTGGAGTATCTGCTTGGAATCCGACAGAATCACCGAGGTTCAACTGGAATTGCGCAGGTAAACCTTCGAGCCGTATTGCATTTCGTTGTGCACCCTGCTCACCACCATAGGTAATCGTTCCAATTGGTTCACTTGCAGTGTAAACCAATTTTGCAGGGTCTTGGACGACGGTTAGGTCAGCAGGACGGTTCGATATCATTGCCGATTGAGCGGTAACGTTTGCGAAATTTGTACCTGAGTGACGGATGTGGCCTACGAGCAGAGCGCCTGATTGTTGCCCTTCAAGTTGCAATGCCCGAACGCTCGTAATCGGGTCATACGACTGAAACACTCGAGAAATGTTCGATACGCGAATGCTCATCGCAACCGGAACAAGAGGATCAACTGGACCATCTCGACCGTCCACTTTGTCAATTTCCGTATCTTGAGAAAGAAGAATATGATCTGAATCGGTCAACCACGGATGATCACTGCTCCCAATCGCCATCGAGATTTGACCAAGATTACTACGACCACCAACGGCTCCGTTGCTCCATGTTTGGCGCACTTGGCTTAGACAGAGAGCTTCCAATTCTCCACCAGAACTCCCTGCTGTTCCAACAATGAGGTCGGGAAGGGCATTAAGAATCGAACCTAGATCGAGGACGACTTCGACCAACGTCAGCAGAGCATTGTCGCGCAGTTGTGCGATTGTATTCAAATCGGGATTGTTAAAATTCACTCTCGAGATACCTGTTGAAGAAAGCTGGAAACTTCCCTTGAGAATAAGAACTTCTGGAAGGTTCTCGACCTGAACGGATAGTGAACTAACGTCGTTCGCATACCCTCCGCGTTGCAACGTTGAATCGTATGAAAGAGAATCGATTCGTTCGGTTCCAGCGACCATGATAAGCGTCGAAGGAGGTGCAGCAGGATTAACCGGGAGGGTGAGATCATTTTCGTTGGCTGTCACATCGCCCGAGAAATTCTTTATAGCGATAATGAACGATAAGCGGTCAGGTATATCTCCCGGCAGATTCACACTACCTGGAGCCTCTCCAATCATGGTAAAGATGGCATTGATCTCCTCTGGCGGGAGCGTTCCAGAAGGAAGACCCCGAATCCAGAGTTTTGAATCGGTTGTATTTCCAAACGTCCCACCTTCGATTGTATTGCTTCGGTCTTCAAAATAGTGAAGCCACAGATCCGCACCGACGTCAGTGTACAATTCGACGGTGTCAAACGTATTGTCCCCGAGGTTGTCGTTTCGCAAAACCAAATCAACTTCTTCCGGAATGAGATTAGAGCCGTATTCTGGATGGAATCCAACATCGATGTATCCCATGTCAATAATCTCTGCTTGCCCATCTTGGTCAACCTGATCAAACTGAATAAATCCGATACCAATGCCAAAACCACATTTGTGAGATTCGCTTACGGAACCATGATCACTGAACACATCGTAATAGGTTTCATCGCATTCTGTTTGTTTGTTGTCTGCATTTGAGTTTGAGTTTCGTACGGATATTGAATACGGTGCGGAGACAGATGTTAAGGAAACAGCATTCGCAGGCAACGCACCGCCAGTCACGAAATCTTGAAGCAAAGCACCAATGTTGGCAATTGTACTTGAAATGCTAAATCGGAATTCTTGGATTCCAACTTCAACTCTGAAATTGTTTGGTGGCTGAGTGAGGCGCGTATCCAATACAAGAGCATAGGATTGTGATTCTTGAATCGTAGAATCGAAGGCAAGACCCTTCAGAAGCGAGACTTCCATGTGTGCAAGTTCATCCCAAATTGGGTCGTTCTCATTTAAGTAATCAATTTTCCATTGAAACGTTGGCCTTAGCCAAAGCGTGTTTGGAATGCTCAATGGGTTCAGCGGGTCAAACGGGGGCTCAAACCCAAACCCTTCGTTGAATGTAAGAAGACCAAGAACGGTTAACGAAATCGATACATCGTCTACTGAATCTCCATCGATGTCGATGTAATTCTCGAACAACACCAAGTTGTTGTTTACGAACAACTCTCCTGTAAAGGTTCCATACTCCCAATTCTCATACTGCGGGCCATTGTCCCGACTTGAGAAATTGATGTAAAGTGCGTACGTGTTGACGCCTACAGCGAGAGGGTCGGTAATGGAAAAAGATTCGAGAGAGAACAATGTCTGTACGAGGTTGTTTGGCCAACCGTCCGGTTGTGTGTTTGTATCAAGGAGGACTTCGTAAGGACGAGGATGATCGGGCTCCAACGGAGTTGTGTCTCTTAATTGGGCTTGCGTGAGATATTCAGTCGAGTCGTTCAGTGGGTCTCCTTCTCTGCTTTCACGCTTGGCGGCTTCAACCAGTGCGAGGGATGAGGTCGATGAACCGGCAGCGATTACAGCATCGTCACTCGCTTCCTGCACTTCCATGAGGTCGGAAAGTTTCTCCATCAAACCGAAGTCATCACGCTCAACTGAAATGTCTGCTTGAACAGGCTGGAAGATGGGTATGAGCAAGACGGCAATCAAAAGTACAGCTAAACGTCCTCGTTTTGGCTGATGCAAACCTGGTCGAATCAGACGAATTGCTTCTTCGACCATGATTAGAGGTTGAGGAACTTATATCTGAACCCATCCCCGTTTTGATTGAACGGAACAGAGTTCTCGTTTGTGTTTCTAGCGCTGGAAGAGTTGCTCTGAGGAGCACGATGGACAGATAACAATCGCTTCCATAACGCCAACTGGCATTGGAACTTGGAATTGGAGTGAACAATTGGTACAAGTTCCTTTGAGAAGATTGACATTTTCATCCGTTCCATGAGGTTCTTCCGCATGCTCAACCTTCTTTTCTTCGGTGATGGGGGGTTCGCTGGATGCAGGGAGATCGATGCCAGATGCAGAGGGTTTGGTTGTTCTCTCAATTGAAGTCATCTGCATCAAGTCATCGATTTCTTCGGGCACAGATTGCGGTGTCGGGGCTTTTGGCTCGTCGTCAAAGAACAATGCTGCGGCCTCATTCGCAGCTTGGCTTGAGGCTTCTGAAAGTTGCATGCGTGGAGCGAACTGTGCTTGTGGAGCCATTTCGATCTCATTCTCTGAACCATAAATCGACTGGAGTTCGGCTTCTTTGCGGGCAATTTCTTGTTCCTGTTGCGACACAACACCCTCTGCAGCGTCAAGACCCGAAAGTTGAATCGCCTTCGCGAAGAGAGGTAAACGCTGGGTTTGCTTGACCATCTTCATGTGGGCCATCGCTTCGCTCACCGGTAGGCCGCGATCTGTGAGGAGGATCAAAGCGATGGAACCCTGCCAGCGTCGGTAACCAAGGAGGGCGATTGACATCGTAACAAGGCCGAAAAAGATGACGACTGCGAAGATCGCATAATTTGTCTCAACCACCTGCGCCTCTGCGACAACGACTGAAAAGGTGTGGCTGTCGGTGTTGTTTGCTGCATCGAAGACGGTAACGATGACGGTGTTTGTTCCAACCGCATCAAACACGATGTCGACACGTGGGCCAATGTAGTCTGGGTCGTCCAAGGGATTTCCATTCTGATCCTCGTCAACGAGTGAATTCAGATCCCAATGGAATCGGAGATCTGCGTTTGCGTCGTATTCATCCGATGCAGCGATGGCAAAGGTGGTGACTTCTCCCTCGGTTGCTTGATTTGCAAAGGCTTGGCGCATGGCTAAATTAAGGACCGGTAAGGTTGAATCCGTGACCAGTATCTGAACAAGTGTAGATTGGCTGTTCCCGCTGGCATCCAGCACGGTTAGTCCAACTTCATGGGTTCCTGTTTCGGACCAATTAAACGATGCAGTCGTCTGTTGACCGAATGGGTTTCCATCCAATGACCAAGAACATGCTGAAACTTGATGATTGTCGGTACTTGTTGCACATGACAGGGTAATTGTTTGTCCGTGTTCAATGCGCCATCCTCCTGAGAACGGAGTTGCTGAGGAACCTGCAGAGCCCGTGATTCGGGCTACGGGTTTTGTTGCATCCAAAACGGTGATGTTCACTTGCGAGCGGTCAAAACCAAGGGCACCAGAAACGGTGAGTGTGACGGTTTTCTCGCCCGGTGTCGCCCAAGAGGATGATGCGTTTACGCCTGTAGCATCGATATCGTTTGTTGCATCGCCATCGTTGTCGGAATCGATGGAGGCATCAAAATCCCAAACGAACTGAGCAATCTGTTGCAGATTGTTCGGTGATGAGCTGGCATCGAAATTCAGTGCAGTGTTGAGAACAACCGATTGGTTTTCGGCAGAGAACGATGCTTGCATAACCGGGACAAGTTCAACGCGAATTGTTATTCGAAGGTTGGATGAACCATCACCTTGA
>JAKUNY010000030.1:0-4725 GCA_022451765.1 Candidatus Poseidoniaceae archaeon | reverse complement strand
TTATCAACAACAAGTTTGAGTGGTTGTTCGGCGAGTGCTGAGGAAACAGTCCAATTGAACGATGCAATCCCATCAACGCCCAGACGAGACGCTCCCGTAAGCGCAACATTGGATTGCCCAGCCAGATAATTTGCGTTCATCGATTCTGTCTGGAGGTAAACGTCGCCAACCCCTTCCAACGGCCATGCAGTTACTGAAACCGCAGTCCCTTCTTCCAAGCGCAGGTCATCCCCTTCGAGCAGGGTTAAGTGACCGTCGTGGATGACGCCAACGAGATCATGGTACATCGTCCATTGTCCATCTGTCAATTTGTTCACAGAAATTGAGACGCGCCCCAGGTCGCCTCCTTGATCACCGTTTCCTTGATCACCATCATGGGCTAGGTTATCGACGACGATGGTCCAAGATTTCTCAGAAATCGACAATGGAACCTTCCAATGGAACTCATATGATCCGTTCGCAGATTCTGTTGATGGAATTTGCTGGAAGGATGAGCGATACGACTGACCCAGAACGTACGGTTGAAGCCCAGCTTCATCGAAAACCAGGACGTCCAAGGCATCATCTATGACCAGAATCGTGACCTCATAGACGTCACCAGGGGTTAGAAAACCGAGAGAGAGTTCCACACATTCCCCATCATCGACAGGGACTTGTGAAGCAAAGGCTGTTGCCGATTTTGAGCTACAAGAAGGTGCTGCTCGTCCGGATGTACTCGAAGCAAGCGGTGCAAGTGAAACGCAGAGCATGAGGATGAGAGCGACAGCAACTTTCCTCGAATGCATGTACTTCCCTTCTTTTCCTACTCTTTCAATGATGCGACAGATTGTGCTGAACCCAACCACTTGCAGATGCTTTGAGGAAGGTAGCATACCCGTCTTCATCGATGCGAACCCGATCTCCATCGTTTGCTGTTTCGAGTCCACAGGAGTTGCCCAAGACTTCTTTGGCTTCCGAGAGCGCTTCTTGAACATCACGGAGACGTGCAGAAAAATGGGTAAGAATGAGATGTTGAGCGTTGCAGTTCATGGCAGTTCTGGCGGCACCAGAAGCAGTGCTGTGGAGGTGTGCATCCGCTTTTTCGGACGCATTGTCAAGGAAGGTAGCCTCATGAATCAACACAGTAACAGGTGCAACCGGTTGAATGGATTGTTCAGCAGTATCTCCTGAAACGACCATGCTGATGGCCGGTCTGGAAGGTCCACGAAATTGAGATGCCTCGAAGACTTTTCCACCCTTTCGCTCCACATCGACTCCCTCAGAAAGCATCTTCCGCTCTTCCTGCGATAGCCCTGCGACCGTCGCTTTTTCACGGTCAAAGGAACCTTTCCGCTTTTTTCGAGACAGTTGCCATGCGCACGATGGTACGCTGTGCTGTGTGGGAATTGCGTCCATTCGGAATGAAGTGAACGCTTCCGGCTGAGGCATTGCATCATGCCAAACGAGATTTGAAGCATCTTCGCAGAATTCAACCCAACGGTTGGATTTTGGGTCTCCGAGCAGCCATCGCACCTCATAGCCAAGGTTGGACGATGTACCTCCCAAACCAAACCATGCCCGGTATTGGTTGAGAAGTTCAGCGGATGCTGTGCCTTCTGGCAATCTCGCATCAATACCATCGGTCTCAAGAATGTCGAGAATGGCGGGGGACGTTGGGCCGTAGACAGTGAGTGATTGTTGGCGTCCGTCGAGTGAAAGGGTTTGCAGGAATGGTAACAAACCCCATGTATGATCCAAATGACCGTGCGTGAGGGCTATTGCGACGATTCGATTTGGCCTCAGCGTGGATGGTTCACCCTCCTTTTTCATGCGGCTACGTTGGCGAGAATATCGCATTTGAAAGCCTTCACCTGCATCGATGACGACAAGACCTTCTGGGCAAGCGAAGACACTTCCGCTTACGCTTCTTGATGAGGTTGGCCGGGCGGAGGCAGTCCCGAGAATGTGCAACTCAATCATATCATCACCTCATCCACGAGGGATTGGTGTCGGTGGAAACCATCGAAGAATGACAACATCTCCAACCGAGCGAACCCATCGCCAAGGAACAGCGATGTGAATCGAGTCTTCAACAAGGTCATCCGGTGTTTCTGTAACAAAGAGATGCGTACAGGATAAGCTCGCATGTTCGACGACTGCATCATGTACAACACCAAGACGTCTTCCATTTGGAAGGTAAACTTGAAGCCCGGATAAATCGGATAAATTTCGTTCACCCTTCATGACGCATCGCCCTCCTTGGTATGCCCAAGAGGAACAGGGACATCAAACAAACGCTTGATTTCACTTGCCTCGGTTGAGGTTTGCCTTGAGGGAAGGTCGCAACTTTTCTGCGCCCTTGCCCTTGTTGAAAAGACCACGTCCACGCTTTCCTGCAGACGTCTTTCCACGGTATGCACGGCCACGATGGCTGTTGTTTCCGTTTGCTTGACAGAAGACGCCGAGTTGCTTATCATTGATGATGGCAGGGTGGTGTGTGTCGATCATGATAATCTCGAAGAACTTGTGCTTACCGTCTTCGCCGACCCAGTAGGAGTTGAGAACCTCAAGGTTTGGGAAGTGGCGTGCAACACGCTCTTCTGCGATGCGCTGCGTGTTCTTTGCCATTGTAATCTTGGAAATACCAGCCTTGGATGGCTTGCGCTTCATGTGAATCTTTCCCTTGCGGAGTCCACCACGGCGGACACGGGTGCGAATCAGGACGACGCCTTGCTTGGCTTTGTATCCCAAGCGTCGAGCAGCATCGAGACGTGTAGGACGCTCAATTCGGCAGTTAACAGGCTCGCGGCGCCATTGTGCCATTCGAGTCTGACGAAACATGTGCGGGAGAGCCTCTTTCGGCTTCTTCCAGGTTTCACGAACATAGTGATGGAGTCCTTTTGCCATAGTAACACCTCAATGGGAGCAAGTTGCCGACTTTGAACCCCTTTATGAGTCTGTCCATTACGAACAGTTCAGGAAAAGACCTGAATCACTTGAAGGATTCTGAGACACCCAAATGAAAAAGTAAGGCGTATACTGACCAGACGGTCATGGGTATGAGTATCATTAGTCCAAGGGTCGTTATCGGATCCATGAACGGGGATTGACCACTGGGATATCGATACTTTTTGTCGAAAATATAGTCGTCATCATAATCTATTGATTTGACGATGCAAGACCGGCAGCAACAAGGCTTCTCCAGCCACCCCACAGCGAGTAGACGTTTGTGTATCCCATTCGAGTCAACGATTCTGCTGCAATGGCAGAGCGGAAACCCCCTCCACAATACAACACATTTCGAGCATCTTCAGGGATTGGAGGTTTTTCGATATCACGTTCGATGATGCCTTTGCTGAGATGCAAAGCTTCCTCGAAACTGCCAGCATCGTATTCATGCTGCTCTCGCACGTCGATAACGACAATGTCTTCGCCATCGTTCAGCATCGATGAAAATTGATCAATATCGCATTCCTGAATCAAAGCTCGGGATTGTTTGACTGTTGCGAGGAAACGTGGACTGTGCTTTTTTGCCATACATGGTTCAGAGCAGACAGGCTTTTGAAAATATGCGTTCTTCGCGAACACGCCTTCAAATACGCACAGCATGGGTAGGCAACATGGAGTGCAACATTGACAAGAAGGGAAGGCTCGCTCGCCTCTTCACGGGCATTGCAGCCATTGCCTTTGGGATCTTAATCGCACTGCTCACGTACGTCAGTGTCATTCCAGCATCTCTAGGATGGCTCGCAGTTGCCGGAAGTACCTTTGGTGGAGCATTCGCTATCTTTGAAGCACGGAAAGGCTGGTGCATCGTGCGAGCCATTGGCATCAAAACGCCCCTGTGATTCTCCCATTAACATCAAACATCACAACCTCTGACCCCGACTCATGGCCCATCAGGTGCTAGGTTCGGAAACGATTCTTTCCATGCTCCTAACGGACCATGAAATTCGACTTGTTCTCGTTGACAGAGAGATGGATACTGAAGAGTTGCGAAAAGAATGTGAACCACAAAGCATTCCGCTTGAAGAAGGGTCAACCAATGATCTTTGGAGAATGTCTGCCGCAGGTAATACAGACGCCTTGGCTCTGATCGGGAGAGAGCCACACGGTACGCTGGAGGAGGTGTTTGAACGAGGGGGCTCAATTTGGCTCCTGGATGGAGTCCAATATCCGACAAATCTCGGCTTTGGGATACGAACCATAGAAGTCAGCGGTGCTGATGCAGTTGTTCTCAACATCTCGAGAACGCACCAAGATCGTCGAACCATTCGTCGTTCAAGTATGCGTGCAGATCGGTTCATTCCAGTCGTCTACAGCGATACAACATCCATCATCAACGAAGCAAAAAAGAACAATTTCTGAATAATTGCAGCAGAAGATGTGGGAACAGTTGAACCTTGGAATGCGGACCTCACTGGCAACGTGTTATTTGTTGTTGGAGCTGAACGAGAGGGTGTGTCCCAAGAGGTGCTAGATGCATGCGATGATGTTGTCCTACTTCCTATGGATGGTTTTGTTCCATCCTACAATCTACAAGTTGCAATTAGTGTTCTTGCTGTTGAATCACTCAGGCAAAGGAATGACGGCTAAGGGTAAGTTCCGTGGGAGAAAATCAATACCTTCTCTACATGCTTATCTCGAATCTTATTGAAGTTAGTTTAGAATATTTGAAAACGATACACAGCATGCAAATTTGATAAACAATTCACAAGAGGGGAAATTATGTCCCCGACTAATGAG
>JAKUNY010000003.1:12515-31472 GCA_022451765.1 Candidatus Poseidoniaceae archaeon | reverse complement strand
CATTGAACGAAGTCATTCCCAAAACCCTGCAATTGGTTCCATTATTTCTTGAAAAATCAACAATAAAAGGCGTGTTTCGATCGAACGATGTCCACTCAAAACGCTGCGAAAAGTACAACACTTGTAGTAAGAATAGTAAATTGCTGCAGTTATTTCATACTGTGCAAGAATCGAATGTTGGTTTGAGATTTAGAGCCGGTGCTCTCTTCTTCATCATTCTCTCGATTCCCATATTCTCCATCTTTGTGATGGGTTGGTATGTTTACATCAATCTTTTTTTGATTGTTCTGATTTTCATTGCCACCACATATCTTCTTGGAGGAACAACCGCCTTTTTCCGAAATCAGCGGAAGGGAATGCTTGCAATTTTTGCCGTGAACCTGCTCTCCTTCGTTCTTCTTTTGGTCTTCTACCTAACATATCTGTATGGTTACTTGACTGACCCTTGTTACATCGAGCCAATGAGATGTGATGACCAATTGACAGATTCTCCAGCAGAACTGAAGGCGATTGGTGTGTGGACAGGAATTCTTGCGTTGCTCACATACATGTCATGGCGCCTGCAAAGGGGCCACAGTGTTGAAACGGACAATGAAGAATAACCCAACAGGGGCTCATTTGTTTTGGTATTGATTGAGTAGCATATAGCTTATTTTGGAACTACTTTTATGCATCGTTTTTTTCATAGTTCGATTCCAAATGAGTAACTCGGCTTTCATTTAATCCCAATGTTCGTGCTTGTATTTGGAGCATTTTTCGCTCTTCTTGAGTGATGATACCATCTTCCATTGCAATAGCAAAGACTTCGAGATACGTCTGCTCTGATTTGGTATGCGATTCAGGCATAATCGAAAAGGAAATTTTTGAGAATGTGGCAAAGATAGGTTTCCGGAGGAAAAGAATGGTCATTCCTATCAAAACGCCTCCGATCCATCCCATGCCTGCAACACTTTCCATTAATTCCGTTGAAATCAAAAAAGCAATTGTTCCAAGACCTGCGAAAAGTGCCCCTGAGAACGTCTTTCGCAATCGTTCGTCAATTCCAAGAACCTCATGTTTCATGACTGCGTAGGTGAATACAATACCCTCAAACAACCCTGCAAGAACCATGCTCCCAACAATAAAAGGAGTAGTAAATCCAGTGAGAACGGCCCATGTTGGAACCTTGCCTTGGTTGACAAACTTGTCGACATCAAATAACTCAGGATTGAACCAACTCAATTCCGGGCCTGTGACCGGGGAAAGGACGAGGAAGATAATCAAACACATCAACGAAAAGAACTGGAAAACGGTTTTACCAATGAAGCCAAGTAGAACTGCGCGAATTTCATTTCGCTCTGATTCAGAACCGGTCTTGAAAATTTCTTTCGTTGTGCGGGTTATTATCACAGCAGTCGTGAATGCTGCAACCAACGGTAGAATGAAGATGATTTGCGCTAAAGGAGAAATCAACGTAATCGTCCACATCATCGGATATAGTTCCGAATAGGACTCTGGACAGACCGGATCAAAGGGAACGGTACCGCCTGACGTTGTACCCCCAATACCTGGGCCCGCCTCTGCGCAATAAATCCAAATGCTAGGAGCGATACCACCGTAGGGGAATCCTCCCATAGCAAAAGACGCAACAGCAAAGATGACAAAACCCAGGACTGGCATGAGCAGAATTGCCTTTGTTTCGAAAAAGCGCATAACTCGTTCAGCAAATTTGTTTTTGATGTACAACAACGGTGCAGTGAGGTAAAGAAGAATCAACATCACACCAGAGGTGTAGAAAATCAACCGAATAAAATACAAGAATCGAACTTGTTCAAGGTTGAAGGGATAGATGTAGAAAAAAGATCCTGTTAAGCAGCGTACCGATTCAGCGAAAAGCATCAGTGCAATGAATCGATTTTTTGCGCTGGATGGGTTTGCGCGATAAATGAGCACAGTGAGATACATGAGGGCCAAACCACTGAGTATACAGAACAAAGATACCAATGTCCAGAAACCAAATGGTTGTGCATTTCCCATGTCAATGTTGGTTAACAAACGCCAGTAATAATCTGATAAATCACCGACATCCGACATAACTCGTTGTAATGTCATCAATCTTATATTTCATTCTAAGCAAACTTAGCAGGTGTGATGGAGGCCAAGACACGCTCCTCTGGCATTGGTAAATCGAAGAATCAGTTTGTGTATACGAGCAAGCAGTGGTCCGGAAGTGGTGATTAAGCTCAACCGTTTTCGTTGCGTCTATATGGACTAGTTTTATGTCGAATGTTGAGTTGGGGGAGTCAATGAAGAACCAGAAGTTGCTTTGTGTAGCAGTTCTTCTGTCACTCACGTTTTCTGGTTGTATAAATCCTCAAAATCAGGAACCTATTCTGGTTGAAGAGATTGAATTGATCACCGAATTCACGCATCCCTGGAACGAAAGCGAACAATGTTTGGAACACGAAGGGGACCAAAGGTGCTGGGTCAGTTACATACCATCAACCATCTCAGAAGAGGATGGGGCTCCGCTTCTCCTGGACATACATGGATACGGGTCAACGATGCACATTCAGAAAAATCACACTGGGCTAACAGAATTAGCAGACAATGTCGGCGCAATAATACTCTATCCTCAAGGGATTCACCGCGATGGTGACCCTCAGATGGGTGGTGGAGCCCCGTCTTGGAATCAAGGTACATGCTGTGCAGATGCAGCAGTGTTTGACATCGATGATTCAGGATTTTTATCTGCACTGATTGACTTGGCCATAGCCGAGTTGCCGGTTGATGAAACCAGAGTTTATGCGTCTGGTTGGTCAAACGGTTGCGGAATGGCCCAGAGACTTGCAATGGATTGGAGCCATCAAATAGCAGCTGTTGCTTGTACCTCGTTCTATTTGTTGTACGATGAGCAACCTGATTATATCGCAACTCCAATTTTAGAAATGCACGGCGTGTTTGATGAACATGCACTTTACGCTAGTTCTGGAAGAAGCACAATATACAATCCTGAGATGCAAGAAGACACCGATTCCCTTACCACTGGAGCTGTTCAAAACCTAATGCGTTGGGCAGAATACAACGGCTGTGAAGGATCAATACCGGACATCAACATCCCTGGGCCTTTGATGACAACAACAGGCTTCGCAAACTGTGATGGTGGAGCGGAAGTTCATCTTATCACTGTTCATCAAGGGAATCATAATCTCTACGTCAACGACTGGGGCGAGCCGACCGCATGGCCGTATTATGTTCCTGGGAACCAAGGGCTCTACGATACGGGACAAATTATGTGGGATTTCCTCAGTCGCTTCACAAACGAACCAAGCGCTAGTGAATCCTCCATTTGAGGGACGACACCATCGAGTCTCCTAGCAGGGTCATCACAGGTTCCTTTGCTCTGTGCAAAGGGTCGGTCTAGGCTTAAATCGCATCAAACGTCAAATCGATCAGCGTTCATGACCTTGTTCCATGCAGCAATGAAGTCTCCAACAAACTTGTCGTGGTTACCGTTTTGTGCATAGACTTCAGCAATTGCTCGAAGTTGTGAGTTGCTTCCGAAGACGAGATCGTAACGAGTTGCTGTACGAACATCTGCGCCAGATTGACGGTCACGAGCAACGTAACTGTTGCTTCCTGTGGCGGTCCAAGCGACGTTCATGTCCAGTAGAGTGGAGAACCAGGAACTGTCGAGTTTGCTGTCGCTCCCCCACAATCCGCGTTCATCGGAACTAACGCCAAGTGAGCGCATTCCACCAACGAGAACAGTCATTTCTGGCGCAGTTAAACCGAGGAGTTGTGCTTTATCGAGCATCATCTCTTCGGGCATAACTGCGTAGTTCTGCTTCAGATAGTTGCGGAAACCACACGAAACCGGTTCAAAGTACGAGAAGGATGCTGCATCGGTTTGCTCCTCAGTTGCATCGCCACGGCCGGGTGTGAAGGGTACTTCAACGCCCGATGCCATTTCAATTCCGACGTTTCCGGCAAGAACGATTGTGTCAGCAATGCTTGCACCATGAGCGGCTGCGAGTGGCTCAAGAGTCGAGAGGACCTTTGCAAGTTGTGCAGGCTTGTTGCCTTCCCAGTCTTTCTGAGGTGCCAAACGAATGCGTGCACCGTTGGCGCCTCCACGCTTGTCTGAATCACGGTAAGTGGATGCACTTGCCCAGGCTGTCTCGACCATTTCAGTGATGGAGAGTCCACAGGCCATGATGTCACTCTTGAGTGCGGCAACATCGTATGAGGTAGAACCTGCGTGTACTGGGTCTTGCCAAATGAATTCCTCATCAGGGACATCAGGTCCGAGATAGCGTGACTTTGGCCCCATGTCTCGATGGAGCAGCTTGAACCAAGCACGCGAGAAAGCGTCAGCGAAGACATCAGGATTCGCGTGGAAATACTTCGAGACCTTCCGGTATTCAGGGTGACGAATCATTGCCATGTCTGCAGTTGTCATCATTGTTGGAACCTTGATCGAAGCGTCCTCAGCGTCCGGGGCCATGTCAACCTCTTCTTGGTTGGATGGTGTCCAAATGTGTGCACCTGCAGGACTCTTTGTTAGTGTCCACGTATCTTCGTACTTGAAGAGCATGTCAAAGTAACCGTTGTCCCAAGTGATTGGATCAGCGGTCCAAGCACCCTCGATACCGCTTGTGATGGCGTCTCGGCCAAGGCCTGAGCCAAAATCACTGATCCAGCCGAGCCCTTGTTCTTCCATAGGAGCGCCTTCAGGCTCGGGTCCTTTGTGATCTTCTGGACCTGCACCGTGTGCCTTACCAAAGGTGTGACCGCCTGCAGTGAGTGCCACGGTCTCTTCGTCGTTCATGGCCATGCGGCTGAACGTCTCTCGAATGTCCTGAGCGCTAAGAAGTGGGTCTGGGTTTGCGTTAGGTCCTTGTGGGTTGACGTAGATGAGACCCATTTGCACTGCAGCGAGTGGGTTCTCCAGGTCTTGGCGTGTGTCACCGTATCGATTGTCTCCGAGCCATTCGTCTTCGCTGCCCCAGTAGATGTCGTCTTCAGGGTGCCAAATGTCAGGACGTCCACCGCCAAAGCCGAGAACTGGTCCGCCCATGGATTCAATAGCGATTTGTCCGGTTAGAATCAGCAAGTCTGCCCAACTGATTGCGTTTCCATACTTCTGCTTGATTGGCCACAGCAAACGTCGAGCTTTGTCGAGGTTGCCGTTGTCTGGCCAGCTGTTGAGGGGTGCAAATCGTTGTGCTCCGGTTCCACCACCGCCACGGCCATCGCCTGTTCGGTAGGTTCCGGCGGCGTGCCATGTCATTCGGATAAAGAATGGACCATAGTGGCCATAATCCGCAGGCCACCAATCTTGACTGTCGGTCATCAAGGCGTGGAGATCCTTCTTGAGGCCTTCATAATCGAGACCTTTGAATGCTTCAGCATAATCGAAATCTGGTCCCATTGGATTCGATTTCTGGTCGTGCTGATGGAGGATGTTCAGGTTGAGGTTTTTTGGCCACCAATCTTGGTTTGAACGCATGTCTGAGGTTGAATGTGTCATTCCGCCACCGTGCATGACTGGGCATTTCCCTTCGCTCTTGCTTTGCTTCATGACCCGACCAATGACGTAGAGTATTTAATTCTGATTTTCAAATAAACTGAATAAAAATATCATAACGACTTTTCAACAATTAATCGACCTCCAAACAAGAACGATTTAGGAGACGAAAACGTGTTCATCGCTCATGCCGAGCAACAACTTCCAACAGGTTCATTCGTCCGATTCGATAGATACCAACAGGTGTCGTCAGCAGAGCAGCAAACAAAACGAACCCAATGATTTGTGAAAAGACTGCGTAATTGATGACAACGGGAATATGGAAGACCCAGGTGGAAGATACGCTTGCAATCCCTTGGTAGAAACCAACACTAGCCAATGCGCCAGCAAAGCCACCAACAAGGCCAATGAACATATGTTCCACGGTAAGGATGATAGCGAGCCGCGTGCGACTTGCCCCAAGAACGCGAAGCGTAGCTAATTCAGCATCGCGTTCACTGAGATTGATGAGAAGCGTGTTGAAGAGAATGGCAATTGCCATTATTGCTCCTAAGACATAGATGGACTGCATTATGGCCTTTTGTTGTTCGATGAGTTCCTCAAAGGTTGCAACCATTGTCTCTTTCTCGACGATCGTTATCGTCGAAAAACGAATGTCTTCAATGTCTGCGTCTGGTGTTGTGACGAGCAAAGCCCCGTTTGCTTCTTCGCCGACAATCGGTTGGACATCACTTCGATGCATGTAGATTGAACGACTAAGTTCCCGGGCGATTCCCACAACCTCGATATCGTGTTGTTCCCCTTCAAAATCGATTGCAATGATATCACCGATAGCATAACTTTCGAGCTCCGATGAGCCTTCATCGAGGATGCCTTGTACTGGGAATTGACCAGAGTCAGGAAGATTTCCTTCCAAGAGGTTCATTCTGTGCAAAGCATCGTCTTGTTCTGAGAGTACGTCGTTTCCTTTGAGGTCAATCGCCTTGGTTGTACCAGCAATGCTTGCTTGGGCGACCAACGTTAGCTCAAATGCGGAGGTGTTGTCTTCAGCCCAAGATGTGATGTTTTCAAGACCTGAAGGTAATGCGCTAATCTGATATTCCCAATTTTCTTGGTCATCGGTTGCTTCAGAGAAAGCGTCAGTGAACCCCGACATGAACATCATGTTGCCTCCGAGAATAACCATGGCGAGAGACAATGCAAGCAACGTTGCAAGCAATCGGGCGGGTTTCCTAAAGGTTGACCGCAACCCTAGCCCGATGCCCGGTGGTAGCGATGAGGTAATTTTGGTGAGGATGCGATTCGGTCTTTTCTCTGAGCCTTGTCCGAGAATGTCAAGCGGTTGCAAACGAGCAGCTCTCCAAGCCGGCCGTATACCAAACAGGAATGTAATGAAGAGTGCAGAAAGGGAAATGGTAGCAATGATGTCAGCGTAATGGTGAGTGCTGACGACAGGAATGCCGAGGAATGAGAAATAATATGCTGTAAATGCGCTCGAGCCATACGAGGATATGCCGAGTAGAATGCCAAGTAAAACACCTGGTACTCCGAGGGCAATCGGCACCAAGAGGTAACCCAGCATGACATCGCCCGTTGACGCTCCGATTGTGCGTAATACCGCAATCTCTCGCGATTGGGTTCGAATCAACCGATCGAGTGATACCGCGATGACAAGACCACTAATGAACAGAAGTATACCGAGAATAAATGGAATGGATTTTGAGAGTGAGTCTTTGTCAAGTCGAAGCAATTCAGCACTGAGTTGGCCACGATCGAGGACGTAACCGTCGACCTCGGATTCGTTCATGGCTTGTTCGAGTGTGTCCTTTGTTTGCTGGAGTTCAAGGCCTTCAATTTCTTCTGTATTGCTTAGGTCGAATTCAGGCGTTCCGGGCAAGTCAATGCTGAGGGTGTTTCTTGAGAGAGCATCGTTACCGGACGTTTCTGCGAGAACCTCTGCATCCATGTATGCGATGACATAGGTTGATTCTTGTGGGAGAATCGAATCAGGGTTTGCATAGAACAATTCCAACGGGCTGTTTGCAAAGCCGATGACTGTGAAGGTCTGAACACCGCCTTCTCCAACGATGATGTCGATTGAATCGCCCAGCTCCATGTTTATCTCATCGTTTAATGCAAAGTGAGCATCGACAACAATCTCCCCTGCAGAAGGTGTCACAGAACCTTCAACAGCCCACAGTGTGTTGACTTGACCCTGTTCGATTCCGTAGAATTTTGATGCAATCCAATCAACATCTGTTTTCGATTGCCCTGTCAACACCAGACTCGACTCACATCCATCGTGTTGGATTGAAGAACAAGCACTTGTGAGGTTGTCCTTGTGCTCAACTTGGTAACTGGTTGCCATCAAATCTGCGAAGTTGGTTTCAGCATAGAAATCGTCGTACACACGATCTGCATTTCGTGAATGCTCGGAGAACACAATACCCGCATAAACCGAGATTGTAATCAGAAGAACGACGGTCAAAATACGAAGTTTTGTGCGCATTAAACTACGCGATAAACGACGTAAAAGTAGTGTGTTCAAACCCTTCACTCCAGCATCGATTGAGCCATGTCTTTGATTTTGCTTCCAATCTTTTTCACACCGTCGACTGTGTTATCGACGACGGATTCGGCCGTGTGCTTTGCAGTCATCGCAATGCTCTTTAGGCCACCAGATTCATCTTCAACGATTTTGCCACTGTCGAGGTGTATAATGCGGGTAGCGAATCGTGTAAGGGATTGGTCATGGGTGACGAAAATGGTTGTCATCTTCTCTTTCCGACATGTCTTAATGAGCGCTTCCATAACCATTGCTGAGGTTTCGGAATCGAGGTTTCCTGTCAATTCGTCACCGAGGATGATCCTCGGACTCTTTGCAAGAGCTCGAGCGATGGCAACCCGTTGACGTTGGCCCCCAGACATCTGCGAAGGGAAACGATTTTCCAAGCCCTTGAGTCCAACAGCGTCCAGTAAACCGAGGGCTTTCTTTTTGTCCCTGGTTCCTGCTAGGTCTTGAACAAGGAGAACGTTCTCAAGCGCAGTTAAGTCAGCTAGAAGATTGAAAAATTGGAAAATATAACCCACGTTCTCCCGTCGGAATGTGGTCATGTTTTCGATGTGACCAAGCGGTACAGCATCGCCATTGAATTCGTACGTGCCGTTTGTGGGAATGTCAAGCGCTGCGATGGTGTTGAGGAGTGTTGTTTTTCCAGAACCAGAAGGTCCAAGGAGCGCAACAATTTCTCCTTCCTCGATGGAGACAGAGATGTCGTCAAGGGCTTTGACAAGCGTTTCATCTTCACCGTAATGGCGGCTAAGATTGCTCAATTGTATGATGGGCATGCCGTTGCCTTTCAACCGACTGATTTAGATTTTCTCCGGGGAGTCCTAAACATTTTGCCAGTCGTTTCCATTCCACCACAATGTCGAACCATCACTCATTCTTCGCCACGTGTGTCCGTTCTCATCGGTCCATTGGTTCTCAACGGTAGGGGCTGCAGCAAGTTGTTGAGCTGGCTGAGTATCTTGCGTCGGATACAAGGGTTGCGCCAGATCAGCATTTCCAATTTCAGGTAAGGGTGTCGTTTCCTTCTGAGGGTCTTGACCGGATGCTCTGCGTCGCATGAAGAGCACGCCACCAACACCAGCAAGGACGACGAGCACACCGATGACAATTATCAGTTGCATTCTTGCAGCGTCTTTTTCCTCCTGAGCCTTCTGTTCGTTGTCACCTACGCCATCTCCATCACTGTCCATGGTTTCGCTTGCATCATCAGGAAAAGCATCTGCTCTGTCTCCAACACCATCGCCGTCGGAATCTACAGTCTCGAGTGGGTTGTTTGGGAATGCGTCGGAATTATCTCCGACCCCATCGTTGTCTGAGTCGCTGGATTCTGTTGCGTCCAGTGGAAAGACGTCTTCACCGTCGAGAACACCATCATCATCCGAATCAGGATTCAAGCGATCGGTTCCCATTGATGACTCATCAAGATCGTAGAGGCCATCCGCATCATCATCTGTATCAGCATTATTGCCAACACCATCACCATCAGTGTCCATCGTTTCAGTTGCATCCAAAGGCATTGCATCTTCGAAGTCGTTGACATCATCATCGTCTGTGTCTGCATCGTACGGGTCGGTGCCGAGCAAAGCTTCCTCCGTATCCAGCAGGCCGTCATTGTCGTCATCGGTATCGGCATTGTCACCAATCATATCGGCATCAAAATCGCTGGATTCAGTGGCATCATTCGGGAAGACGTCGGCATTGTCTCCTACCATATCGCCGTCACTGTCCATCGTTTCGGCAGGATCGTTCGGGAATGCGTCAGCGTTGTCGCCAACATTGTCCCCATCCGAATCGGTTGTTTCAGAAGCATCGTTCGGGAACGCGTCGGCGTTGTCACCAACGCCATCAAGGTCAGAGTCTGCAGTCTCTGATGCATCGTTCGGGAACGCATCGGCATTGTCGCCAACACCGTCGCTGTCCGAATCCATCGTTTCCGTTGCATCGTTGGGAAAAGCATCCGCATTGTCCCCAACACTGTCGCCGTCCGAATCTGCTGTTTCCGATGCGTCGTTCGGGAACGCATCTGCATTGTCACCGACACCATCGAGGTCGGAGTCTACAGTTTCAGTTGGGTCATTCGGAAATGCATCTGCATTGTCGCCAACACCATCTCCGTCTGAATCCGCCCATTCATTGGCGTCGTTTGGAAATGCGTCTGCATTGTTGCCCGATGCGTTGTCACCGTAACCATCTCCGTCGCTGTCAGTGGTTTGCGTATTATCATCATCGAAGGCGTCAGCGTTGTCGCCAACACCGTCGTTATCGGTATCCGCCCACTCATTTTCATCGTTCGGGAAGGCATCTGATTGATCTCCATACCCATCTCCATCAGCATCATAATCGATAATCTCGACCGAGTTGGACGAAGTCACCTTTGCGCCAAAATCTGTTCCGTCACTCGGCAGAATCGTCATCGTCCAAATGTCACCGATTGAGGTTGCACTTTGGCTCAGTAAGTTGATGTCGTTGAATTGCGAGACTTCTGTTCCATCCTTCAACCAGCGAAGCTCAGTTCCGGAATCGGCATCTCCATCGGCATCATTGAAATCATAATTGCTAAACAGATCCATGTCGTAATATGCTTGTGTAATGGCTGAAGCAGGACCAGGTACGTCACTGATGTAGACGTTGGTGGCCGATGGAGCAGTGTTTGTAGGACCTGCTTCAGGGATTGTAAGGGATGAGGTTGTCCAAGCATCACCTGAGTTTCTATTGTTGCCGTTTGCGCTCATGACAGCAAGATCGACAGCAACGTTCCCGCTTCCAGAGGTTGGAGCAGTCCAGTCAAAGGACCACGAACGATAGGAATTTGTGGTGTGCGTAACGGATTGTCCAGAACTGTCCACTTTGACGGACATTATCCCTACAGCAGGGGCCGATAGTGTGCCTTTGTCAACAACGACGTTGAATCCACCGTTGCTTCCAGAGACACCGCCTGAGACAGAAATTTGGATGTTGTATGTCTGTCCACCTGTGTAGGTTGAGGGGAAGTTTTCGCTGAGCGTTGGCGTATTGCCGCTGTAGTGGCATGTACACCCACTCCCTGCTCGATTGTGCACCCCGCTCGAGTTGCTCTCGATGGATGGCAAGGTAAGCACCATGAAGGCGATTATGAGAACTGCAAAACTTCGGGCGATGACGTTCATGTTGTCTCGTTGTTCAATGTTGATATAAGCAAAGTGGTGCAATGTCTTGAAGAAAAATATGCACAAATCGCAAGATTGGCATTTGTAAAAAGCCGCGTCGCGATTAAATAGGGGAGTTTGGTCGCAGGGTTGCCTACGTTCGTATGGAAGGAGTTGAGACGCGATGCCAAAGCCATGGACCTCGAAGTTGATTATCAAGCAACTTGGTGTACAAAAGTGCAATGGAAGTCTCGATGCCGCTGTCGAAAATCTGACCCTTGAGCAAGCAATGAACGTTGCTCGCGAAAAGGCGGATCTCGGCCACCTGACTGGAGCCGACCTCAAGGCACAGACCCGAGAAGTCATCGGAACCTGTGTCTCTATGAGAGTCAAGGTTGAAGGTCACTGGGCTAACGAAGCCCTCGAAATCATTAGCAAAGGAGAATGGGACGAGCGCTTTAACTGAACAAACATCACGAACCGCAGGAGAGGTGAGAGCCTCGCTGACTGCAGAGGTGAGACAATATGGAAGAAAACATCAACAACGCCATCAAGCAAGCCATCGAAGACGCCCCAGAGCGTAAGTTCGTGCAATCGATTGACATAGCCTTTACAATCAAGGATGTCGACCTCAAAAATCCAACCAACCGTATCAAGGAAGAGATTCGTCTTCCATCTGGTCGCGGTCGAGAAGTCAAGATTGCGATGTTTGCTGCTGGAGAAGCAGCAACTCGTGCCCGAGAAGCTGGCATCACTGTCTTCACACCCCCAGAAATCGAGGAACTCGGTGGCAACAAAGGACGAGCCAAGAAAATCGCAAACCAATTTGACTTCTTCCTGTCCGAAGTCCCTCACATGGGACTCATTGGACGCTACCTCGGTACCGTTCTTGGACCACGAGGCAAGATGCCTCGGCCTGTTCCGCCAACGCTTGACCCCGGTGCCCTTGCTACAGGATTGCAAACCACTGTTGTTGTCAAGTCTGGTGACAAGATGACCTTCCACGCTGTAATTGGAACAATTGATCAATCGCAAGAAGAACTTCTCGCAAATGCAATGGAAGTTTACAACCGTGTTATAGGACGTTTAGAGCGCGGCGCCGGAAACATTCGCTCCCTCTTTGTCAAGACGACAATGGGGCCAGCGACCCGAGTCGAGGTGGTCATTTGATTCCAAAGGTCATGTCATGGAAGCGTGACGCTGTCAAAGATCTTCATGATATCATCAGCAGCGGTGAAACGCTCGCTGTCATCGACATTCATGGCGTTCCCGCTGACACCATGATCGGTATGCGTGATGGCCTTCGTGACAACATGGCTATCCGCGTTGCAAAGAAGCGTTTGATGCGTATTGCTTGGGAACAAGCAGGCAAAGATTTGGACGTCCTTGAGCAACTCTTCGATGGTGCGGTCCAACCTGCCGTCGTATCAACATCCAAGTTCAACTCGTTCGAAGTTTTCTCTGAACTGAAGAAGACAGAAGCTGGCCGAGCAGCAAAGCCCGGTGACATCGCTCCATCCGACATCATTGTCGAGAAGCAAGACACTGGAATGCCACCAGGCCCAATCGTCGGTGAATTGAACTCCGTCGGTATCCCTGCGAAAATCATGGGTGGCTCCGTCCACATTCAGAAGCGACACGTTGCACTGGAGGCTGGTGAAGTCTTCGAAGGTGACCTCGGTATGCTCCTTGGACAAATCGGAATCAAGCCAATTGTCACAGGACTACGACTCTGTGGTACCTACGAAGATGGTGTTGTTTTCTCACCATCCACACTCGATATCGACTTTGAACAATTCGAACAAGATCTCATCGGCATGGCTGCAGGCGGTTTCAACCTCGCTTGCAACATCACATGGTTTACTTCACAGACCATGCCAACATTGCTCGCAAAGGCAAGCGGAGAAGCGCTTGCAGTTGCACTTGAGGCAGCGATTACAACCGTTGAAACCCTGCCTCATCTTCTCGGACGAGCCCACCGCAGTGCCATGGGTATTGCAGGCTCGCTTGACTCCTCCGCCCTTGATGACGAATTGGCTGCAATGCTCGGTGCTGCTGCAACAGCAGCATCTGCCGCCGCCGTCGAAAGTGCGTCTGATGCCCCAGCCGAGGCAGAAGAGGAAGAAGAGGAAGAGGAAGAAGAGGGCGGCGGATTCGCCGGCCTTGGAGATCTCTTCGGCTGAAACAAACACAAAACATTGAGGTGAAATGAAATGGAATACGTTTATGCTGCTATGCTACTGCACGCTGCTGAAAAAGAAATGACCGAAGACAACATCACAGCCACACTGAAGGCTGCTGGTGTAGATGTTGATGCATCCCGAGTAAAGGCACTTGTTGCTTCTCTCGCAGGTGTTGACATCGCTGAAGCAATGACCCAAGCCGTCGCTGCTCCTGCCGCCGCTGCAGCTCCTGCTGCTGGCGGTGCTGCTGACGCCCCTGCCGCTGCTGAAGAAGCAGAGGAAGAGGAAGAAGAGGAAGCTGGCGGTTTCGAAGGTCTTGGTTCGCTCTTTGGTTGAGTTCAAACCCAGAAACACATCGCTCACAATCATTGATGCCGAAGGCATCAACCGATTCCATAGCGTTGCGTGAACTCAACAATGGAGGTCATCTCGTCCTTGGATGAGATTCGCGCAGCGTAACCCCAGCATCGCATGGTTCTTGCTGCAGTGACGGGTAGGATGAACATGGTGCGACGAAACAGTCTCGATCTCGAACTAAGCGTTGCACCTGTTGATTGCATACGCTCGCTCAGGAAACTTTGCGAAGACAAAGGCTGGTCGCTCGAACGAAACGAAGGCGCTCGCCTCGTCGATCGCTTTGCCATCATTATGCCGATGGCACAATCTGCACGAACGCTCGGATTGAAAATTCTCGATGGTCCACTCATGGGTCTTGAATTGACAACATGGTCTGAGGTTCGGGGTTCTGCAGGGGCAGTGCACATCTGTTCATGGATACTTCCGGGCGGTCCACAGCACCCAAAGATTCAGCATCTTATACAGCATTGGGTGGCCAATCTTCCACGATGTCCATGGCGATGGACCTTTGGAGAGAGATCAAAGATAGGATTCCTTCTTCCAACGTGGAAGAAATCACGACGCTCCTTCACCTCGCTTGGTTTCAATACCGACAAAAATGCATGGCCATATGTCCCTGATTCTGAATGGATGAATGAAGATGAGGAAGAATAACCGACCGAAATACATAGAGGTCTCCACCTCTTGGGGTTTGATAGGAGGAGATTCAAATGGGCTTTTTAGATGACGTAAAAGTCGACCAAACATTGCAGATTCAGGTCGTCTGTGTTGCCTTTTTCCTCCTCGTCTTCCCTGCTTACTTTTTCCTGAAGGCAGCAGCAACAGATGATGTGGCTGGAATGGGTGGTGTAGGAACATACACCGTTGATGCAGAATTTTCGTACATTGACTTCGATAACGGCGGCGAGTACATTGCAGACGGTGACACTCTTACAATTCCACTCAACACTGACGCGTTGAGTTCAGAAGACATGTCCAAGAACATCGTTGGAGTCCTTGTATCGATGTCTTATGCTGAGGACGAAACGGCTTCAGGATTAACTTGTGTAGCGGCCGGCGGACAAGATGGACCAGACACGATTACTGGGATAGCCTCTCACATGAACTATTCAAACAGTTCTGAAGGGCAAAATCAAGGCGGTAGCGGTTCTCATGACACCTCCACTGTGTGGTATAATTCCTCCGTGATTGGGGATAAAATAGAGGGCCTCTCCGAATCACAAATCATAAATGAACTCGTGAAAGATGGAACCGGACTAGGCGATTATAATATCGAAATTACAGTTAGTGCTGCTACAGGTAATGCAGGGCCAGGTTGCCAAAGGACGGATAATGGCGAGGATGTTTCCTACACAGTCCAACTCATTGTTCTTGATTACTCAATTACGCCGTATGTTGACATTGATGACATCGATGTTTGAATCGATCTAGTTGAGTAGTTTCTCGATGTTTACAATCGGGCTGATTCGTTCATCAATAAGTTTCAGCATTGTGCTGAGGTTCTCCTCATTGTTTGCTTCAACACGCATGACGAGGATTGCCTCAGTGTTCGATTTACGTGCGAGATACCATCCGGTTTGTTCACCATCTTCGATGAATCGAACGCGCACTCCATCAATGGTTGATGCTTCATGATCTGAAAAGGCGTTCTTGATGGCTTCAACCGTTCCGATTTTGTCTTCTTCTGCACATGGAATTTTCACCTCACCCGTCGTTGGGAGGTTCGGTGCGAGACGATTCAGTTCTCCACTAAAGGTTGCATTTCTTCGAGACCAAAGTTCGAGAATACGAGCAGCATTGTACAACGAACAGTCGAAACCGTACCAGCCTCGATCGTTCATGAAGATGTGACCGCTCATTTCTGCTGCCATCAAGGAATCTGGGTGTTCAGCAAGGACGCGCTTCATGAACGAGTGCCCAGTCTTCGCCATCATTGGCCGTCCACCTGCTGAGAGAATTGCTTTCTCGACGTTCATTGAGCACTTAACATCGTAAATCAGGAGGTCTTTTCCATCCTCACTTCCAACGACATCATCTGCAAGTAGAGCAATCAGGCGGTCAGGATACACGAAGTCACCGTTTTCATCGACCGCTCCAATCCGGTCACCATCACCATCAGCGCCAAGACCGAGCTCACAACCGTTGTCGACCACCGCTTTTGCGAGGTCGACCATGTTGTATTCACGCGTTGGGTCAGCACCGTGGTTCGGTTCTGTGTTGTCCCAGTTGCAGTACAAATCGATGTGGTCTGCTCCGAGCATATCAAGCAATTTGGTCATGGCTGGGCCTGGGACGGCGTTACCACAATCGACTGCAACCTTGACTGGTCGTGCAAGTGGGCCTGTTGATTCGACGATTGCCTGCAGGTATGCATCCTCATGAGGATGATCGATGCGTTGGCCTTGACCTTCTCGGAAGTTTCCTGCAAGGAAGACATCCTTCAATTCTTGAATCTCTTCTCCCGCAAGCGGTAATGTTCCTCTGCACATCTTGAATCCGTTGTGGGTTGGCATCGGCAGGTGAGATGCAGTAACCATGACACCGCCATCTACTGGAAGCGTCCAGCACGCGTGATAGACGCATCCAGTTGAAACAATGCCTAGATCAAGAACCCGAACACCTGAATCGACGAGACCCTGAATCAAGTGTGAGGCATATCCAGGGCTTGATTCTCGAATATCCCTTCCAACTGCAAACGAATTGCACTCAAGATACGTCGCAAGGGCACGTCCCAACCGGTAGGCGAATTCATCGCTGAGTTCATCGCCAGACAGGCCTCGAATGTCGTAGGCTTTGAAACACGACACTGGCCATTCCGTCATGTGTTCTGGTTGTGGTCTTTGTTTTCAAGTGTGCCTATCGACGCACAACGAACGCAACCATGCCAGTAACTGTGAGCAGCGTGAGGAATTCGAGAAGATAACCCATCCACCATGATGCGAGCCCAAGGGCTGCAAACGTTGGAACCACCAATCGCAACAAAATCGGCCACGTAAGGAGGCCGGGGGGAGGTTCCTCGAGGTATGGTGAGCCCGGCATGACCGATCCTCAAGATTTGATTCCTTGTACAACAATTTCAACAAGCGCTCCTTTTGGCAATGCACCTGCTTCGAACGCTGCCCGCGCTGGCGGCATGTCCATGTCAGCAACCCACGCACCGTACACGTCGTTCATGGCTGCATAGTCTTCAATTGTGTCAAGCAATACCTGAGCAAAGCAGATGTCGTTTTTTGCGAGGCCCCCAGCTTCCAAGAGTGCATCGATTTTCGCAAGTGCACCCTCAGTTTGTGACTTGATATCACTTCGGCCATCGATAGCGATTTGTCCGGAGAGCCAGAAATGCTGACCATGCTGGATACCTGGTGTGTAGGGAGCATATGTTACGATTCCATCAAGCGAAATTGGTTCTTTCATGGATGTGCTAATGCTTGAACGCTCATGAACATTAACCATGAGTTGCTGGAAGAATCATGCGGACATGTTGGGTTTTGGATCACCCTGCACATGTGCGCTTGCTTGCTCCTTTCATTCGAAGTGGGTCTACCTCAGATGTTCTTGTTGCGACGGACCGAAAGGAAGTGCGACAGCTGTTGGATTCATCTGAGGGGGTTTTACCGAAACGGCAACTGATTTGGGTCGAGCGTCCCATCGGCAAAAAGCGATTACGAATTGCATGGAAACGCATGCGCGAAGTTCGAACTTTCCTCAAGAATGCTTTGCGGACTGGAGGGAAAATTGCTCGAATCATATCCGTGGGTGCTCCATTGGAACTACGCGTTGCAAAACGATTGAAGATTCCAAAACGGTGGTATATTTCAGACACTGAAGTAAATCACCTTGCACACCGTTTGGCGGCGGGAATGGCAACAGATGTCCTCGTCCCAACGCATTGGAATTCTTCAATCGATGGGGGCTGGCTTGAGAAATTGCGAAAGAAAGGCTCTACCATCCATCGCTTGGATGGATTGCATGGGATGGTTCACCTACGTCCACAACTGCGTCCAAAACAAGTCGCCGTCGTTCCGAAGATTGCAGTACGTCGATTGGATGGAGACGGTGTTCATGATGCTGGAGAAATCCTCGAAATCCCTGAATCCATACTTGAGGGAATCGAACAAACCCGAGCGGACGAGGGAAAGTATGCTGGAGATGCGTGGGAGTTTGCATCGATGATGTCAATGCATGACGGCGTTATCTCACAATCCGTAACAGTTGCAAGTGAGGCTGTCTTGATGGGTGTGCCAACCCTGCTCGTAAGCAATGCAGAGCGAGGCTTTCTCGATCGCCTTGAGTCCGACGGCTTCCCATTGTTTCGCCTTCGCTGCAATGAGGATATCGAGGAAATTCATGCCCAATTTCTCGCAGGATTGCACCTTACCGAGGCGCTCGACCTTCCCGATTGGCCCAATGCACGTCAGCAGTTTGCTGAATTTATTGGTTCGAATTGATTGATTGAGCCAACGTTCCACAATCTCTCCGTGATCGCCTGCCAAAACAAGTCGGCCTTCGAGAATCTCTGAAATCGGCCAAAACCGAGCATCTTGAGCATCGTCTCCACCGACTGGATCGCCTTCTGCCTCTACTTCATAGACGATGCTAACGACGTGCTTCCTCGGATCCCGATCTGGGTCTCCCATAACCATGAGCAGTTGTGGGTTGCTTCCTGTAAGTCCTGCCTCTTCCTCTAATTCGCGCAGAACAGCCTCCTCTGGGCGCTCACCTTGGTCGACAAATCCTCCGGGTAGGACCCATGAGCCAGCAGAAGGGGGAAACTTTCGCTGAACAAGGAGTATTGACTCGCCGTTGCGAACACACGCATCAACGGCTAGTGCAGGGTTGAGGTAGCCTTGACATTCATCGCAAAGTACCATCTCACTCACCAAATCGTCGCTTCCGCATTTGATAGGTTTGGACCGCCTTGAGGAGATCCTTTTTCTTGAAAGAAGGCCAGAATACGTCTGTAAAATACAATTCAGAGTAAGCCATTTGCCATAACAAGAAATTGCTGATTCGCTCCTCACCACTTGTCCGAATGACAAGATCTGGGTCCGGCATTTCAGCGGTATAGAGGTGTTCTGAGACGGTCTTTTCAGTGATTTGTTCAAGCGTTAAATCACCTGCTTTGTGGAGGTCTGCAATGCTTTGGATTGCATGAATCAGTTCTTCTCTCGCTCCATAAGCAAGACAGACAGTGAAAACAAAATCATTGTA